>JAZKBK010000005.1:300000-414891 GCA_040388625.1 Gemmatimonadota bacterium
TGGTGATCAAAGCCGGGAAGATTTACGACCCGCAAGCGTTGATGAAGTCGGTAGAGGGAAAGATCGGACCGGCGAGTGCCGCCGATACCGCCGTCTGGGCACCAACCCCACGCCAACCACGCCGCCCTGGACGCTGAGGGCAGTCGATTCAACCAGGGCAGTTACAACATGAGATTCATCGCTCGATCCGTAGCCGTCGCGGCCGTCATGGTCGCGACCACTGCGGTGTCGCTCACAGCGCAACAGGCGCCGGGGCTTGCCAGCACGGACATCTCGGCGCTGCGCGGTCTTGGAGATGTTCAGGTTTCGCCGGATGGGAGGCATGTTGCGTACGCGGTAACGCGACGCGATACGCCTGGCAGGCCGCGTAGCGAGACGTGGATTCGCGATCTCGCGACGCACGCCGAGTCGCGGCTTGGCACCGACGCAACGGGCGCATCGAGTCCACGATGGTCGCCGGATGGCAGCGCGATCGCATTCTTCGGCCGCGTCGGCGACAGCAGTGGAGTAGCAATCGCGAACGCGGATGGGAGCGACATTCGATTCATCGCTTCCGTGAAGGGCACCAATCACGTTCTTCCGTCGATCGGGGAGCGACTCACATGGTCGCCGGACGGACACCGGCTTGCATTCATATCGAGCACGCCGGGCCCGGAGGTCGATGCGAACGGTGACCCGATGGTCATCACGCGGTATTCGTACAAGCCGACAGCGAGTGAGGGGCTGACGCGCTTCAACGACAATCGCCGTCTGCACATCTTCGTCGCCGACCTTGCTACGAAGCACGTGAGGCAGCTTACGACCGGCAACTACTACGAGCACAGCATCGAGTGGTCGCCATCGGGTGCGGAGATCATGTTCGTGTCGAACCACGGTGCCGATCCGGATCGTGTCTTCAACTATGACGTGTTCGCGGTCAACGTGGCGTCCGGTGCGCAGCGCCAGATCACGAAGACTGCGTCGCCCGAATATCAGCCTGTGTGGTCGCCCGACGGCCGTCGCATCGCCTACCTTGGCACCAAGCGTTCGCTGACGTCGTCCGAGACGACCATGGAGGACACGCACGTCTGGGTGATGAACGCCGACGGATCGAATCGCCGGGAGGTTGGGCTATCCGTCGATAATCGTCAACGTGCACCGCGGTGGTCTCGCGATGGTACGTCGCTCTACACGGTGGTGCAGGTGCACGGCGACAGCAAACTGTATCGCATTCCCGTGGATGGTGGCTCGCCGCACGTAGTGGTGGGCGATGAGGGCCAGATCGGATCGTGGTCGCTCATGTCGGACGGCGGGCTGATCTATGCCTTCGCCTCGCCGGCCGAGCCGGCGATGCTTCGCGAGATGAACGCATCGGGTGTTGCTCACGACATCGTTCGGCTCAACACTGCACTACTCGCGAAACGCCGTGTCGCACCGGTCGAGCGCTTCACGTTCAGGTCGCGCGACGGGCTTCAGGTCGAGGCGTATTTCACCGCGCCGCTGGATCGCACAGCCAATTCGAAGTATCCGCTTATCGTGCAGATCCACGGCGGGCCGCATGGTGCGCAAGGATCGGCATTCAACGACAAGGCGCAGGTTTATGCCGCGCACGGCATGGCGTCGTTGATGGTGAACTACCGGGGCTCAACCGGATACGGCCAGAAGTTCGCGGATGCGATCTTCAAGGATCAGGATGGTCGCGAGGCAGAGGACGTGATGGCGGGTGTGGATGCCGCGCTCGCGCGTCATCCGTGGCTCGACTCCACGAGAATGGGAGTGGAGGGAACGAGCTACGGCGGACAACTGGCGGATTGGCTGGTCACGCGCACCAACCGCTTCGCGGCGGCGATCCCGACTGCCGGAATCGCGAATCTGATCAGCTTCAACTACATGTCGTACTACCACGACTATCTGGCCGTGGAGTTCGGTGCGTACCCTCACGTGGGTGCGTTGATGGACACGTTGTGGAAGCGTAGCGCGCTGCGTTACGTCTCGCGCGTGAAGACGCCGGTGATGCTGGTGCACGGTGAGAACGACAACGACGTGCCGATTGCGGAGGCGGAACAGTTCTACATAGCACTGAAGGATGTCGGTGTGCCTGTGGTGATGATTCGTTATCCGCGCGAAGGGCACGGAGTGCGTGAGACGAAGCACGTCATCGATTTCATCGACAGGAGTATCGCGTGGTACAACCGCTGGTTTTCTCATTCGGGCCCAAGGGAGGGTTGATGTCGAAAAGATCAGGTAGCCGTTGGCTACTGTTCGCGTTGTTGTCGTTTACGGGGGTAGGCGTTGCCGGAGGTGTTGCTGCAGGCGTTGCGGGAGCACAGGCCGGCGTAGCGCCACAGGGAACTGCAACGATCACGGGAACAATTACCGACTCGGCGGGACATGCACCGATCGCCGGAGTTCAGGTCTCCGCGGGTCCGGCTGGCGTCACGTCAGGCACGACGATCAAAGGTGCGGTGACCGCGCCGAACGGACGATTCACGATCACCGGAGTCGCGCCCGGCGCGGTGACGGTTCGCGCACGCCTGCTCGGGTTTGCGCCGGTCACGAGGCAGGTTACCGCGACTGCGGGAAGTGTCACCACTGTCGACATCGCGCTGATGCACCAGACCGCATTGCTCGATCAGGTCGTCGTGACAGGAACAGCCGGAGCGACGCAACGGCGCGCGGTCGGTAACGTGATCGAGAGCATAAAGGCAACCGACATCCTGACCGTCGCGCCAGTCACCACTGTCGGTCAGCTGGTGGAGGGTCGCACGCCGGGTCTCACGGTGCTGCCTTCATCCGGACAGGTCGGTACCGGATCGCAGCTTCGCGTGCGTGGTGTGAGCAGTCTTTCGCTTACCAACGAGCCACTGATCTACATCGATGGCGTGCGCATGGACGGCAACGCCAGTCGTGGTCCCTCACAGCGTGGTGGCATGGGCACCAGCGCACTCGACGACATCAATCCTGAAGACATCGAGAGCATCGAAGTCATCAAGGGGCCGGCGGCCGGTACGCTGTACGGCACCGAAGCATCGAACGGCGTGATTCAGATCATCACAAAGCGTGGCAGGAGCGGCAAGGCATCGTGGAACTTCAGCCAGCGACTGGGCACCAACTGGCTTGCGAATCCGGGAGGCCGGGCTGGCACTCTGTACGCAAAGGATCCGGCGACGCAGCAGCTCGACAGTGTCAACCTCTACCTCCACGAGGCACAGTCGGGCAACGGGCCGATCTTCACGAATGGAATGCTCGAAGGCACCAACCTGAGTCTGGCCGGCGGCTCGGACCTCGCCAGATACTTCACGTCGGTGAACTACGATGATGATGTCGGCGTCGTTCCATGGAACGTGGCCAAGAAGTTGGGCGCACGGGCGAATCTCGATCTGCTCGTCGGCAACAAGCTGAAGATCACGACAAACATGGCCTACCTGCGCAACAGGATCCGGCTCGCGCAGGGCGCGATCGACATCGATCCGTTCAGCAACCTGATCTGGGGCAATCCGCTCACGCTCGGCAAGGGCCAGCGCGGCTTCAATACATCGCCACCAGAAGAGTGGTCGACTGTGGAGAGCCACGCCGACGTCGATCGGACGACGTCGAACCTGACTCTGAACTACACTCCGATCTCGTGGTTCACCAATCGCCTCATAGCTGGACTGGATGCGAGCACCGAGAACAACTGGGTGCTGTACCCGCGTCAGCCGAAGGGCAATCTCGACTTCCTGGGCAACAACGGTCTCGGCTCGAAGTCAGTCTCGCGCGCGTTGCACAATTTCATCACGCTAGACTACTCCGGCTCCGCCAAGTATCACCGCGGTGACAATCTCGACTTCACGAGCAGCATTGGATTGCAGTACTACCATCAGGATCTGAACACGATTACTGCCACAGGCTCCAACTTCCCGGCAATCCCGATCACGACTGTCAGTGGCGGAACGACGCGCACCGGCGCCGAGACGTATACGGGAAATGCGACGGTCGGTGTTTTCGGCCAGGAAGAGATCGCATGGCGTAACCGCGTCTTCCTCACCGCCGCGCTGCGCGGAGACGACAACAGCGCGTTCGGAAAGCAGTTCAAGGCTGCGTACTATCCCAAGTTCAGCGGATCGTGGGTGATCGGCGAGGAGCCGTGGTTCCACTTGCCGCTCGTCAACAGTCTGCGGTTGCGCGCTGCGTACGGCGCGTCGGGCACACAGCCCGGTGCCTTCGATGCATCGCAGTTGTACGCACCATCGGTAGGCTACGCGGATCAGCCCGGTCTCGTACCGAGCGCATTCGGAAACCCTGCGCTGCGTCCGGAGCTGAGCAAGGAGCTCGAGATGGGCTTCGAGAGCACGATACTCGGCGGCAGCACGGACTTGAGCTACACGCACTATCATCGCAACATCACGGACGCGATCGTGAACTCGCCGCTTCCACCATCGACCGGTTTCCCGGGTTCGCAGATCGTGAACATCGGGCGCGTGACTGGCTGGGGTAATGAGCTCGCCATCAATACGCGGCTTATCACGCGCGACAAGTTCTCATGGGCGGTCGGCTCGTCGTACTCCAGGAACGGGAATCGCATCGAGGACATGGGCGGGATTCCGTTCATCACGATTGCCGGCGGTCAGGCACAGAATCGCGTCGGATTCGGGATCGGCGACATCTTCATGTACAAGGTTCTGTCTGCAACCATCGACTCGGCGGGCTTCGTCACGTCGGCGATGTGCGACGGCGGAACGGGCAAGCAGGGTCTCGAGATGGGCGGCAAGGCGGTTCCTTGCTCGTCCGCACCGCGTGTACGCTGGGGCCCGTCGCAGCCGACGTGGCAGCTCGGTGTGAATACGACGGTGACTCTGTTCAAGCGACTGACTCTATTCGCGTCGGCTGACGGTAACGGTGGCAACTATCAGTCTGACACGGAGATCCGTGCGCTGCACAACCTCGGACTCACCCGCGCCGTGATCAAGCGCGACGATCCAATTCTTCAGGAATACCGCGCCATCGAGAACGATGCGACCGGTACGTTCCTCGCAAGCTTTGTCCGACTGCGTGAGCTCTCGGCGACGTACAACCTTCCGAATCGCTTTGCTGGCCGGATCGGTGCGAATGGCGGATCGTTCAGCCTGGCGATGCGCAACGTTGCGATGCTGTGGACCGGCGCGCAGGGTTGGAACACGTCACGTGACGGTCTCGTGTACGTGCCTGTCGCGAACCAGCACGTCTGGGACGCGGAGACTCGTGCTGCGGGCCAGCTGTCGCAGGGCTATCAGACCATTATGCCTCCCGCGGCAAGCCTCACGGCGACGCTGCGGCTCTCCTTCTAACGTTACGGGAATTCTAAGATGCAATATCACAACTCAAACGGCAGCGGGAGAAAACCGTTCGGTCGAAGCGTTGCGAGATCAATCCTGGTGCTGGGTCTCGCAGCCGCAACCGCTTGCAACAGCCTGCTCGACGTTACCAACCCGGGCGTTGTAAAGAGCAGCGATCTTTCCGATCCTTCGCTGGCTCCGACGCTCGATGCAGCGGCGCTTGGCACCTTCAACTGCGCATTTGCGCAGTACGTCGCGACGGCCGGCGTGCTGTCCGGGGAATACATCGTTTCCAACTCGTTCGTCGATGCAAACCAGTGGGGTTGGCGCGGCGTGGAAACCAAGACACAGCCTGGAACGTGTCCTACGAGTCGCGCCACGACGTCGCTGGGCTTCTACACGCCGATGCAATCGGCGCGCTTTCAGGCCGAGGATGCTGCGAAGCGCATAACGGCGTTCACCGCTGCTCAGGTGCCGACGCGTGCGAACATGCTGGCCGAGCTCACGACCTACGCCGCATACACGTACGTGCTGCTTGGGGAGGGAATGTGCAAGATGACGGTCGACAACGGGCCGCTCATAACGCGTGACAGCACGTTCAAGATCGCCGTTGCCAAATTCACCGCGGCGCTGGCCCTTGCGCAGACTGCGAACTACGCGGCGATGACCAACATGGCGCTCGTCGGTCGAGCTCGAGCCCAACTCGATCTCGGGAATCTGGCGGCTGCGAAAGCGGACGCGCAGGCAGTGCCGGCTGGCTTCGTTCGCAATGCGGAGTATTCGGAGACCACGATTACACGTGAGAACCGCATCTACAATCTCACGATCAGAAACGACTTCCTGTCGGTCGGTCCGGACTACCGCGGCCTCACGGTCGGTGGTGTAGCCGATCCCAGGGTGCCGGTGCTGAACACGGGCCGTTTCGGAAACGATGCAGTCACGCCGCAGTGGCAGCAGCGGAAGTTCATCGGAACCGGCGCGGTGCCAATGCCGATCGCGTCCTGGGCCGAGGCGCAGTTGATCTACGCCGAAGCTGCTGGTGGACAGGAAGCGAAGGATGCCATCAATCGCGTACGCGCGTCGCGTGGCGTTGCGCCGCTCAACGGCAGCGAAGGCTCGGACATAGAGGCGATAGTGCTCGAGGAGCGCCGGCGCACGCTCTTCAGCGAAGGACAGCGTCTTGGAGACATGCTGCGGACGAACATTCCGTTTCCGTCCGGTGTGAATCACAAGGGGCAGACGTACGGCCCGACCACGTGCGTTCCACTGCCGGATGTGGAGACGCAGAACAATCCGAACCTGCGCGGCTCGTGATCCTGTAGTGCAGCGTTGAAAATCCCCCTGTCATCTCCAACTGATGGCAGGGGGATTTCGTTTTTTTTTGGAGCCGTCGGTTCGCGCCGGGCAATCGCGCTCGACGCCACGATCTACAATGCCGGCGGCGTTACATTGTCTTGTTGACATCTGGATGCCCGTGGTTGGCGATCACGTTGCACAGAGAGGTTGCCGATGAGTGATCTGCACGCACACCATCACCCGACAGACGCAGCCACGAGTCCTCGGGCTGGCGATGGCGACGATACCGCAGCGCACGCCGGTCACGACAAACACGCCGGTCACAGCGTGGCCATGTTCCGCGACAAGTTCCTGCTGTCGTTCCTGCTCACGCTTCCGACGCTGGTCTGGGGCCACATGCTTCAAAGCGCGCTCGGCTACACGGCACCGGGCGTTCCGGGTGCGAGATGGATTCCGGCGATATTCGGTAGCGCGGTATTCCTGTACGGTGGAACACCATTTCTTGCCGGCGCCGTCCGCGAGATCCGGGATCGCCTGCCCGGCATGATGACGCTGATTGCGCTCGCAATCAGTGTCGCGTTCGCATTCAGCCTGGCGGTCGTGCTTGGCTTTCCCGGCATGCCGCTCTGGGAAGAATTGGCGACGCTTGTAACGGTCATGCTGCTCGGTCACTGGCTCGAGATGCGCTCGATCTCGCAAGCGCAGGGCGCGCTCGGTGAGCTGGCGAAGCTACTCCCGAGCACCGCCGCGCGCGTCCGTGGCGAGGGTGCGGCCGAACGAGTCGAAGACGTTCCAGTGACCGAGTTGCGCGACGGCGATGTAGTGCTGGTGCGTCCAGGCGCAGGAATTCCGGCCGACGGTGTCGTGCGTTCGGGGCGAAGCGACGTGGACGAGGCGCTCGTGACCGGCGAGTCGGCGCCTGTCGAGAAGGAAGAAGGTGCCACTGTCATCGCCGGCACAGTGAATGGTTCGGGATCGCTTCGCGTCGAAGTCACCGGAACTGGCGAACGTACCACGCTCGCCGGGATCATGCGCCTCGTGGAGCAGGCGCAGAACTCCCGCTCGCGCGCGCAAGCGCTTGCCGACCGCGCTGCATTTTGGCTCACCTGGATCGCGCTCGGCGCCGGCCTGGTGACGCTCGTCGCCTGGCTGTCGATTGGTGCGACAGCATCAATGGCCATCGAACGATTCGTCACCGTGCTCGTCATCGCCTGCCCTCACGCGCTCGGTCTCGCGGTTCCGCTCGTGCTTGCGATCTCGACCACACTCGGTGCACGGGCGGGGCTTCTCGTGCGCGACCGCCGCGGGCTCGAGGAGGCACGCAATCTCACAACCGTCGTGTTCGACAAGACGGGCACTCTCACCCTGGGCGAGCATCGCGTGGTCGCAGTGCGCACGGTCGGCGATCTATCCGAGGATGAGGCATTGCGACTCTCGGCCGCCGTGGAGCGCGACGCCGAGCATCCGATTGCGCGGGCCATAGTGACGAGCGCAACGGAGCGAGGGCTGACGGTGCCGGAGTCGAGCGCGTTCGAGTCGATCCCGGGTCGCGGTGTGCGCTCGACCGTGGATGGGCACCAGTTTGCGGTTGGTGGTCCGAACCTGCTCACCAGTCTGGGTGTGGCCCCCACATCCGAGCTCCAGCGATTCTCGGAGGAGGCGGCCGCGCGCGGCCAGGGTGTGGTGTACCTCATCAAGGGAAGTCGCGCACTTGCGGCGTTCGCGGTGGCGGACGCCGTACGTCCCGAGTCTGCCGAGGCGGTACGGCGGCTGCACGAAGCGGGCATCGAGGTGGTGATGATGACCGGCGATACGCGCGCCGTGGCGGAGGCCGTTGCCCGCGATCTCGGAATCGACACCGTGCTCGCGCAAGCGCTGCCTGAGGACAAGTCTGCCCACATCGAAGCGTTGCAGCAGCAGGGCAAGCGTGTGGCGATGGTGGGCGACGGTGTGAACGACGCGCCAGCACTCGTCACCGCCGACGTCGGCGTGGCGATCGGAGCCGGAACGAAGGTTGCGGTCGAAGCGGGCGATATTGTTCTCGTACGAAGCGATCCACGCGATGTACCCCGCATCATCGATCTCTCTCGCGTCAGCTACCGGAAGATGGTGCAGAACATCTGGTGGGCTGCGGGCTACAACATCATTGCAATTCCGCTCGCGGCAGGCGTGCTCGCTCCGTGGGGCGTGGTCCTGTCGCCAGCCGTTGGCGCTGTACTCATGTCGATGAGCACGATCATCGTCGCCATCAACGCACAGCTGCTGCGCGGTGCGAAGGTGTAGTTGTGTGCGAATGCTGCAGGCGGCGCGACGGCCAGGAGAAGCGAAACAAGCAGTCCCGACACGGCACTGATTGTCATCCGGGCGGTCAGGGCATGTTATCCATGTCGTGCATGTGCGACGGAGCCACTGATTTCGCCATCTGCATACCCATGTTCATCGCACCCGGGCGCAGGCGCAGAAACACAGTAGCCCCCAGCGGCGTGCGTGTGCCATACGTGTCCTTCAGAGCCGACGGAACCATGTTGATAGTACCGGCCGCACCGAGTCCGAGGCTCCCGCCGTACACCGATGTGAGCTCCCGCACGTAACCGAGAGTCACCTCACCGACGTCATACTGGATCGACGGCAATGGTTTCGTGATCACGATCATGCTTGCATGTGTCGCTTGTGCGAGTGACGAAGCGGGTGTGGTCGGTGCTGAAGTTGGAAGATCCTCCGGGCCTTTCTGCACGAACTCAGCGCGCGCGAAAACACTGTTGCGCTGATCGAGCGTGAGATTGCTCTCGGCGAGAAGACTATTTGACAAACTGGTCTGTCCGGTGTGCTTGTTCGCTCCGTAGATGAGTGAGCTCGCCCAGTTGCCGGATGTTCCAAATGCGCGCCCGTACAGCACCGATGCGCTGATTCGGTGCAACGATTCTTCCGGGTGCAGCTGCTCCGGACTCTTGAGATACGCGTAGGATCCCGAAAGACTCCAGTTCTCGCTCGGATTCACCGTGAGACGTCCAGCGTAGGAATCGAGACTGCGCCCCTTGTAATCGAAGTTGGTGCGAATCTCGTCCGGCTCGCGACCGTTGAAGATCGACCCTTCAAGCCGTACCGTGCGCGTGTAGATACCACCGGTCAGCACGCCGAACGAAATGTGTGTCGCGTCCTGCCAGTGGTGTGCGATCGGTGCGAGTGGATCGTTCGCGGCGCTCGGACGGTGTGGGAATGCGACCGGTCCAATTACAGGCTCACCGACGGGAGCGGCGTAGAGTGATACAGCGAGATTGTCGCCAATTACGTGGTCGTACAGTGCGGCGATCTCCATGAAGAGATCGTGTGGATGTTGCCGATCGTACAGCGATCGACCGCGATAGGACTCCCCCGACTGCAGGAGCAATGGATAGCCTCGTGAGCCAACGGTGAATGGCTCTGCGCTCACCATTCCGCGCAGGCCGAGACGGCCGCCGGCGAGATCGTGGCCAGCCATGAGCATTCCCCAATTCACACTGCCGAATTGCCTGTCACCGCGCCTGGTGTCCTGGTCATCGTATTGCAGAAACGCAACGCCGTGCAGCATCACATCCCAGGCGCCGAGCATGGTGCGGGATGCATGCATCGTCGTCACGTCCGGCAGCCAGGAAGTGCCAGATCCCATGCGCTGCATGGGAATGCCGAGTGGCGCCGATGCCATGGACATGGAACGCATGGAAGGTAGCGTCGTGTCGTTGCGCGCGGGCCCGTGATGCGCGGAATCGGTTTGTGGCGGATGACTGTGTTGTGCGAACGCCCGCGGAGCCGCGATGGTCGCCGCGAAAGCCGCGACGAAGAGCGTGCATGCGTGGGAGCGCAATGAAAGCGACATCTATAAATCCGGAAGCAATCGTCGCGGCGTTGTTGCCTGTGACGATCAATGGTCTGTGTCATCGGTGTCAGCCGTGGCACCGGCGAGTCTCCGCGGACAGTGCGTGACTCGGAACGCCGCGGATCGCGGCAGAGGGCTACGCCCTGGGAGGGGGCGGTTCTGGCGCGACTGCCATTGCGATCGGCGGCTCGGTGTACTCGGCGTGTACCGATGCCACGAGCGCTGGAACCGGTTGCGGCGCCACGACTGTCGATGGGAGCGCTATCGCGCCGCATCCCATAACTGCGGGACAGCAGTTTGTCCCCGTGGAGCTATCGCAAGGGGCATGGTTGTGCTGACCGGGTGGAGCTTTGGTCGGATCGTTGTCGGCGTGACGCGAGCGGTGTTGTGACGTGGAGGGCTCAGCAGGAGCTGCGGTGCCGGACATGGATGCAGACTGCGCCATCGCCGTGCACGGCGCCAGGCCGATCCCCGTCAACAGAGGGATCAGGAGAAGGCTCAGCAGGACTCGAACGACGCGGCCGGTCATGATCCGAAATTTAAGCCTCGAATCACGGGCCGTCGGCTTTCACTCGGGTTGGTTTGCACTCGATCGCGTGATCGGACGATAGTTGGTGGCCGGGGGATTGGGGGACATGCAGAAGCGGTATGGCGCACCGGGATGGACAGATCATGCGACGGTCCGACGTATGCGTCTCCCTCGCAGTTTCGATCCTGATTTGCGACCGTCGAATCCCATACACTGTAAGGTGCAACATGCGTGCAACAACGATTCATGTCAGACCGGAGAGCTTGAGCTTCGGCATCGTGCGGCAGAGCGCCGCCGCCACTTTCATGGTCCTCGCGGCCGGCGCCGTTCTGGGCTGCTCCAAAGGGGAAACGTCGTCCTCAAGGGACACATCCGGAACTCGATCGGACTCCAGCGCGATGGCGTCGCAGTCGACTGCGTCGTCGAACCTTTCGCCCGTTCGCGGCACGATAGCCAGCGTCACCGACAGCATGCTCACAGTGTCTTCGGACAGCGGTCCGGTGCGAGTCGCGATCGCGGCTCCGCTGGATGTGTACGCTCGTGTGCCGGCAAAGCTGTCCGATGTAAAGGAAAACACGTTCGTGGGCGTTACGTCGGTAGCACAACCAGACGGATCGCAGCGTGCAACGGAGATCCATATCTTTCCCGACAAGCTGCGCGGAACGGGCGAGGGCAGCTATCTCATGACGCAGCAAGCCGGCGCGTCTGGTGGTAACAGGAGCACGATGACCAACGGTACCGTCAGCGCACCGCGTATGACCAACGGCAGCATCAGCGCGCAGTCGGGCGGAAAGCTCACTGTGCAATACAAGGGTGGTACTCAGACGATCACTGTGCCGCCAAACGTCTCCGTCACTGCAATCGCACCATCGCAGGCCACGCTGACACCGGGCTCGAGGGTCATCGTCCTGGCGGCCCGACAGCCGGATGGCACACTCAAGGCGTCGGCGGCGATGCTGGCTGATACGACGGTGAAACCGAAGTAAGCTCGGTAGGACTGGAAGCAATGGCGCAGCAACAAGACGGGCGAAGGTTCCTTACCCAAATCGACAGAGGGGTTGTGGCGATTCAGGCGTTGATCAGACAGTCGGTGATTCCGGTCATCGGCGCAATTATGGCACTCGTTTCGACCAGCGCTTCGCTCCATGCCTTGCCGGACAAGCCGGTGTCATGTGCAGCAACACCAACCTCACTCACGCCGGAAGATTATCGTCGCGTACTTCCGTCGACGCGCGCGCCGGCGAGTCCCGGTCTACGTCTTGTCACCGAATTGCCGCTACCGGGACCTGCCAACCGGTTCGATTATCAGAGCTTCGATCCGATCGCTCACAAGTTGTACATGAATCACATGAACGCCGGAGAGACGCTGGTCTTTTCGACAGACAGCGGCCGTATCACTGGGCGAATCCCCGGAGTGCCTCGTGCAACGGGTGTTCTGGCCATTCCGTCCCGTCACATGGTGTACATATCAGCCGCTGGCGCTCATGAGGTTGCGGGAGTGGATGATCGGACTCTCAAGGTCGTTCAACGGATTGGCGGCATTCTGTTTCCCGATGGGATTGCGTACGATGAAAACACGGGAAGGCTGTTCGTATCCGACGAATCGGGTAGTGCAGATGTCGTGATCGATGTCGCCACCGGCAGGAAGGTCGCTACGATCGCACTCGGCGGCGAGGCTGGCAACACCCATTACGATTCGGTCTCGCACTGTGTTCTGGTCGCGGTGCAGACGCGGAATCAACTCGTGGCCATCGATCCTCTGAGCGAGAAGATCGTAGGCCGGTATGATCTGCCTGGCTCGGATCATCCTCACGGTTTCGCGCTCGACGAACCCGGTCGGTTGCTGTTCATGTCGTGCGAGGGAAATGCAAAGCTGCTTGTGCTGGATCTCACCACCATGAGCGTCGTCGGAACGCATGACGTTGGCGACGGTCCTGATGTACTCGCGTGGGATGCAGCGTGGCGCCGACTGTATGTTGCGTCGGAAGGTGGTGTTCTGTCGGCCTTCTGGGCTGACGGAACGACGCTCCGTCCGGCAGGCGAGTACCGCGCGCCACACGCGCATACGGTTGGACTCGATTCACGCACGCACCGGCTGTACCTCCCGCTCCAGGACATTGGTGGCCGTCCGCTGCTTCGTGTTCTCGCGCCTTCGAGTTAGCTCGACGTTCGCAATGCCGCTGGCGTCGGCGGCGCGGATATCAGGGACGCGACGTCGGAAAGCCCGGAATCCGGCCGACATTGTACGTGAGTCCCACGTACGCGGAATTGCCGCCCATGTGCTGAGCGTTCAGAATCACTCCGGCATCGAACACCAACCACGGCCGGACTTGCAGTGTGGGACCCGCGAGGACGCCAATTTGCGGCGGCGCGCCCGAAGCTCCGCTGGTCCCCGGATAGGTAAAGAGCTCGACGACAGCGCCCAGCGCGTCGCGAATCGGTGTTCCGAAGGATGCGGTAAGGAGCGTGGCATTGACGGGAGCAGTGGATCCGCTGCCCGAGCGGCGCGTGTAACCTGCATTCAGATCCAGCTCTCCGCTCCCGATCGGGCGGCTCGAGATAACGAGCAGCGACACATCAGTCGTCCCCGTACTGATTCCGTGCGATCCGGTTGCGAACTTGATCGCTCCCTGCACCGAAAAATCGTGCACGAGAGGCGCTGCATCCAGCACACGCTGCTTGAGTGCTATCGCGATGTCGCTCGCACCTGCATCACTGGTACGCGGCGGCCCCTGCGTGGTATTGCGCGCGTAACCGCCCTGCAGTTCCAGTTGCAGACGCGGAACGATACCGAGTTTGACTACTGCCGGAATGAAAAATTGCGAGCTGGATCGGGGCTGCATGTCCTGCGCGCCAACTTCAACTTCGAGATATCCCGGCGCGACGGTGTACGCATGCGTCGCCACAGTAGGCCGCTCCGGCTGCGCGGCGTGCGGATCGGTCGCGACGCTCTGGCCGGATACATGAGTGGGCGCAAACATCATCAGCGAAGCCAGCAAGATGCTCGTTGCCAATCGGTGGTGCATTCCGCGAGCCTTCACTTGCCAACTCGCCTCGACGGCACGGGCCGCCTACAGTCCGTCCCACGCCGTGAACCTGGGCGGCTTGGGGAAGGGAGGGCCAGCCTCGATCACGATGTCAGCATGAGCCAGGAGCGGAATGGAGCCCGGGTCTCCCATGAACGGCTTGCCATCGACCCATACTCGGAGTGATTCTCCCTTCCTTGCATGAGCGGTGGCAGCGACGCTACGGTTCAGCGGCTGTCTCCACACGGCGAAGAAATCAGCCAGCGTGAAGGAACGGTCTTTCGGCGCCTCGATGTGAATGACTCCGTCCGGCGTGTGCGTGTGTAGCCAGTAGATGCACTGCTTCCCCGCAGGCTGGCCGACATTCGGTGGTATCTCGACCGACTTGCCATGGTCGAGGATCAGTAGATGCTGATGTATGTGGATCCGTTGTCCTTCCTGCGCGTCGCAGGAGATTCCGCCAACGGGTTGCCCGGCGGGCACAATTGATTGCGCGAGGAGGGGCGCCGGTGCGATAGCCGAGCCGAACGACAGCACCAACGCGACCGAAGTCGCCAGGGTCAGTGACCGAGTTGCATGAGCGACGTGACGCAGCGGGGACATGAAATCCAGAGTCCGGATAGGTTTGTGAATGGAGAGCGACTCATCGAGTCGTTACAGCATCAAAAGTACAGCTCACAATCCGGCGGCACCATGCAGACGACAACAGTGCTTACCTGTCCCGAATGCGGCCGCACCGAGACGCTGGAGATGCCGACCGATGCCTGCGTCATTTTCCACCAGTGCGCAGGCTGTGGAACAGTGCTTCGTCCGAGGGCAGGCGACTGCTGCGTTTACTGCTCATACGGATCGGTGCCGTGTCCGTCCAGGCAGGCGGAACGCGCCGGTTAGCGGATCAACTTCGAGATATCAGAGCAAGCCGGCTCAGCGGGGCAGCTTCCTTCCGGTGAGCGAGTACGCTTCCATCTCCCACGGTTGACGCCTGTATGCAATTTCAGGGGCGATCAGCTGGGCAAGCGCCGGGACGAGCAGGCCAACGTCCAGATGGCGTGCAAAGCGACGACCAAGCTGCGTCTGCTGCAGAAGTTCGCGCTCGATCGGCAGACCGATCACGTCATTGGCGAAGTCCTCCTGCAGAACGTGAATCGTTTCGTGAGCGAGTACGCTAGCCCGCAGACGCCGGCTTGGCCCGAGCGCATCGGGTGCAAGCCGGATCGTCCCGAGTCCCTCTGCGCCAGCGAGCTCGACTTTCCCCGCCTCGCCAAAATGCCAACGCCTGTCGCGATAAACCGGTGCGCCGGCTTGCAGCGATCGGGAAAGGTCCAGACGCGTATTGGGAGAAATCGTCAGGCCGATTGTCGATATGGCTTCGGTGACGTTCACCCGCCAATCAACGTGTCGGTCGGGCAGGATTACAATCGTCGCGGGGCCAACTGGAAGCAGATACCTGATGGCTGAATCCCCGCCAGCCGCAACGAGCGAGATTCCCACGCTGGAGAGCTCTCGTCCTACGAATCCAGCGCTCTGAAATCGAAAGTCGACGACCTGTTTTCCAGCAGCCATGACAAGTCCGCCAACTGCGCCGCGTCGCAAGCCCGTCCATACCGGCCTGTGATGAATTGTTGCCGAGAGTGCGCCGGCAACTCCTCCAATTGCGACGTTCACCAGAGCGTTGGATGCGCGCGCGTGCGCGGGCACCTGCGCCGTGATCGGAGAAGCACCGATCGACGACGCGATAATGATCCAGGCTGCGAGTCGCGCTGGCAAATGGACAAAAAGTCTCACGCTACAAGTTCGTGCTGATCGCATCGATGTGTTTGAACAGGATGTCACTGTGCGAATCTGGACAGTGCAGCCAGTTGGCACTAATATGGGCGCACCCGCGCCAAATGTTCTCAGGGCGCTCATCCTCAAAAGGAGCACATTGTGTACGCAAGACCAGGGAACCAGCGGCTCGTCACATCCGTGTGCCTCGCGCTCCTTGTCGCGGCCTGCGGTGGTGGTGGCGACGGGCCCACGGCGCCTGGTCCTGGTCCCAGCCAGCCCGCTCGCAATGCGCCTGGCGTGCATGCCGTGCTCGGCGCTGGTATTACCGACACCATCGATGCCCAGCCTTTACAGGCGCTCGTCGTCGAGGTACGAGGTCCTGACGGACAGCTGGCAACCGGAGCCGTCGTTCGGTTCCAGGCACAACCGCCTGCCGACACGACGCGTCGGAATGAACCCGCGGTGTCAGTATGCGCACTCACTGCACCGACGTGCGGGCAGTCTGGCTCCGTCTCGCAGTTTACTACTGATACCACGGATGCCCAGGGGCGCGCCAAAGCCAGTGTGAGGCTGGGACACGTTGCTGGCCGAGCGGTGGTGCAGCTGACTGTCCCGGAATTCGGAATGGAGGATTCCGCGACTTTCACTGTCCTGCCAGGAGCGGCCGCGCGCGTTCGCGCTCTGGCCACCGATACAGCGCTGGCCATCGGTGCCACAGCGAACCTGCGCGGCTACGTTGTGGACCGTTACAATAACAGCCGTCCGGAAACCGCCGTTCTCTCCGCAGGTCCCGGCACCGCGCTGACTATCGACGCCACTACTGGCGTTGTTACAGGTCGAGACATGGGTACGCAGTGGCTGTTCATGCGCGCCCTGCAGTCCTCCGTCGACTCAACGAGAGTGCGTGTACTGCCGAGCGGGCGGCTGGTGGTATGGTCATCCAATGAAGCCGCGGTGCGACTCGTGAATCTTGATGGCAGCGTGCCGCGCACCGTTGCTACCAGCATCGCGAGCGATCTCGGTGCGTTCCCGCGCTTCGACGCGGCGAGGAAGGGCATCACGATGCATGATGGGTCACAGTACAACGGCGGACCGCCGAATAGTGTGATCGTGATCGACACGACGGGGTCGCCGCGGCGAGATCTTGGGCCCGATGTCGGCTTCGCCACCGTCATAGCGACCCGCCAGATTGCCGATGGTACGCTGCTCGTCGTTGGGAAAACCGTTGCAGGCACACCATGCGCGGGGTTTGCGCTATATCGCGTCGCGGCGGACAATTCACTTACGTGCGTGGCCGCCCTTCCGGGATTGGGTGCGACCTATGGCGCGGCGGACATCTCCCACGATGGAACCCGCGTCGCTTATGTCGGTACCGACGCTTCGAATCCGTCGGCGTCACCGTTCGAGCTACGAGTTCTCGATGTCGCGACGGGCGCGACGACAGTGCTCGAGCCCACCGCGAGCACACCTCGCTGGTCTGCGAGCGACGATCGCGTGGCGTACCTCGTACCCAATTCCGCTGTGTACAACGGCATCGATGGCACGGCCGTGATCATCAATGCAGACGCAACCGGGCGCAAGGCGTTGGGGAGCTTCATCTTCAGCCCGGGCCTCGCGTGGTCGCCGGACGGAACGTACATCGTCGGTCGCAACAGCGGAACGTCTGACACCGCACTGCGTGTGATACGCATCAGCGACGGCGCTAACGTGCTGTTGCGGTTCCGGACTGCCACTGGCACTACTGCGGATTACTACCAGCCCGACTGGCGCTGAAGCGGCGCGTTTGCGGCGCGCAACTGCGCGGTACTTCGCGTCACATTCAACATATATAACACCCCGGGGCTTGCGGCAAGCCCGGGGCCTCATCGCAAATTCGCTGACCGAAATTAGAACCCGATCTACGGAAAGCGAGGTGCAATATGACTGAACATGCGGTGGTGATTGCCGGTGCCGGCCCGACTGGGCTGATGCTGGCGGGCGAGCTTGCGCTGGCTGGCGTCGACGTCGCGATCGTCGAGCGGCGCGCGAGCCAGGAGCTCGCCGGTTCGCGCGCGGGAGGTCTGCAGTCGCGCACGATCGAGGTGTTCGATCAGCGTGGCATTGCGGATCGGTTTCTTTCGGAAGGACAGGTCGCCCAGGTCGGAGCGTTCGCGTCGGTCAAGCTGGACATCAGCGACTTTCCAACGCGGCACCCGTATGGGCTCGGATTGTGGCAGAACCACATCGAGCGAATCCTCGCCGGCTGGGTGGATGAGCTGAAGGTGCCGATCCATCGCGGACGCGAGGTGACGGGTTTCGTACAGGACCACACTGGCCTCGACGTTCAACTCTCGAACGGCGAATCGCTGCGGGCGGAATATCTCGTCGGGTGTGATGGAGGCCGCAGTGTGATCCGCAAGACAGCTGGCATCGAGTTCCCCGGATGGGATCCGACGATGAGCAGCCTGATCGCCGAGGTCGAGATGACCGAGCAGCCGGAGTTGGGCGTCCACCGCTCGGCGGCAGGCATGTACGCGTTCGGCAAGCTGGAGTACGAGATCCGCGATGGCAAGATCATCTACAAGGATGGCGGGTCGATACGTGTAATGGTGCCCGAACCGCATGTCGGGACCAGCAGAGAACCCACGCTCGGCGATCTCAGCGCTGCGCTCATCGCCGTATGCGGGACGGATTACGGATTGCGCAGTGCCACATCGATCTCCCGATTCACTGACATGACGCGTCAGGCCGCCGCTTACCGCGACAGACGCGTCCTGCTTGCGGGCGACGCCGCGCACGTGCATTCGCCCGTCGGAGGACAGGGCCTCAACACCGGCGTGCAGGATGCGGTGAACCTTGGATGGAAGCTGGCCCAGGTGGTCAGGCAGACATCACCCGAAAGTCTGCTAGATACGTATCACGCCGAGCGTCATCCGATCGCTGCACGCGTTCTGCGCACCACGATGGCGCAAGTCGCGCTGCTTCGCACGGACGAGCGCACCAGGGCATTGGGCGATGTCGTCACCGAGCTGCTAGGGATGGACGAGCCGCGCAGGACGTTCGCGGCGAGAATGTCCGGGCTGGACATTCATTACGATCTTGGGGCGGGGCACCCGCTGTTGGGACGCCGGATGCCCGATCTCGATCTGGTCACCGCCAACGGTCCGTTGCGGGTCTTTACGCTGCTACACAATGCGCGACCGGTGCTGCTCAAACTCGGCGGGCCTGGCGATTTTGATATCGCTCCATGGGCAGATCGTGTACAGTCGATCGACGCCGAATACCATGGTACGTGGGAACTTCCGGCACTCGGAGTGGTCGCGCCTCCGACCGCGGTGTTGATCCGGCCTGACGGATATGTGGCCTGGGTGGGAGAACGATCCGACGGTGGGCTCGTGGACGCGTTGATCACCTGGTTCGGGGCGGGGGATTCGGCGCAATCACGTCGCTTGAGTGACGGGCCACGAGTATTGTGACGGTCAGTGCGGCCACGCGTACATTATGACGATGCCAAGCCGCCATTCATTCATTATTGCACCACTCGTCCTCGCGACGTTTGTAACTCTGGGCTGTGCTATGAGTACAGCCACCAGCGGGGCCACCGCCGACCACACGGCCAGCAGTGTCGATACGCCTCGCAGTTCCGCGGCCATTCTGCTCGACCCGACGGATCCCGAATGGCGCCGCGCGGCGCCCGCCAGGTCGCATCTCCGCTTCGAGACGACCAAGGGGGTGTTCGTACTCGAGCTGGTGCGCGCGTGGGGTCCCATCGGTGCCGACCGTTTCTACAACCTTGCTCGGCTCGGCTACTACAACGACGCGCGCTTCCATCGCGTCGTACCGGGTTACATCGTGCAGTGGGGGATCAACGGAAAGCCGGCAGTGAACGCGGCGTGGAAAGACCAGCAGATCGCCAACGATTCGCCCCGATCGCACAACGTGCGAGGCACGTTCGCGTTCGCGCAGTTTGGGCCGGGCGATTCGAAGACACGCAACACGGAGATCTACATCAACCTCCGGGACAATCCGCGCAGCGACGCCGAACCGTTCACGATGCTGGGTACGGTGATCGAGGGGATGGACGTCCTCGACAGCCTGTACTCAGGCTATGGCGAGAAATCCGGCGGCGGTTTGCGGCAGGGCAAGCAAGGTCCGCTCCTGGAGGGCGGGAACGCGTACATGGATCTGGAATACCCGAAACTCGATCGGATATTGAGAGTGACGGTGACGACAGTGGAGCGCTGAGCCAGGGACCTTCTGGTCAATCGCACGCCGCGGAGATCCGAGCCGGAAAGGTGGCGACGCGTCATGGCGATAACTGCGAGGCATGACGCTGGCGGTGATATCGGTCTTACGGTGTGAGTGCGCTCCGGAGACTCTCGGCGTCGATCTCGATCAACCGCGCAGCTGTGGCGCCCGCGTCCTCTTCATCACCGCGCGCGATGGCGTCGACGAGCGCGTAGTGCAGATCTGTCGTGTCAACGCCGACCACGCTGTCATGCGCGACGTGAACGAGCGTCTCTCGAAGAGCGATGCTGAACGCGTTGTAGACATCCGCAAGTACGGCGTTCCTGCTTGCAACGGCGATAGTCCGGTGAAACTCAACGTCGATGTCGACGGCCTGCTCTGATTTTCCCGCGGCGCGAAACTTGTCACGTTCGGCAAGCAATTCGCGCAAGCGTCGCACGTCGCTTGCCGTTCGTCTGGCCGCGGCGAGGCGCGCGGTCTCGATCTCCAGGGGCCTGCGCACCTCATAGACCTCGAGCGCCGCCGCGCGGCGCAACCGTTGATCCAGCGATTCGCGTCCGGGCGCAGAGGCCATGACATAGGTACCGTCGCCCTGTCGCACTTCGAGCAGGCCCATGTGTGCAAGCACGACCACAGCCTCGCGAATGGTCGTACGACTGACTCCAAGGGCGTCCCCCAGCTCGGTCTCGGTAGGAATGCGCTTCCCAGGCACAAGCACCCCCAGAGATATCTGTTGCTGGATTCGGGCGATCACGAGATCGACCAGGCTCCGGCGGGAAGGACGCGTCAGCGATTCGGTCATAGGGATTCATAGTACGAATAAGCAGCCATCATTGCAATAGCCGGTGAAGGTACGGCCCAATCCTGGCGCTATTGCAAACATCATACGTATGATGTATTTATTCCATCATGGTTCGACGCCTGATTTTCCTGGCCCTGATGGCCGCCGCTCCCCGCTCTGCTATGGCGCAGGCCGCTCCCGGATCGAATGCGCCGGAGGTAAAGGCGATTCGGCGGACAGGAGCGATTACTCTGGACGGCCGCCTGGACGAGCCTGATTGGGCCATAGGGATGCCGGCCTCCGGCTTCAGACAGCAGGATCCCGATGAAGGCAGGCCCGCTGCGGAGAGCACTCTGGTTCGCTTCGTCTATGACGACGATGCGCTTTACGTCGGGACGCGGCTGTTCGACAGCCGGGGAGCGGCTGGTGTCCGGACCCGCCTCGCGCGGCGAGATGACCAGCCCGGCGGCGACTACCTGATGCTCGTGCTGGACACTTACCACGACCACGCCGGTCGGACTGTGCTACGCATCAACCCGTCGGGCGTCCAGTACGACGCGCTGGCTCTTGGACGGGCCGACCCCGATCCGGGCTGGAACGCAGTCTGGGAGGCCGTAACGCGCATCGACTCCCTCGGCTGGACTGCGGAGATTCGCATCCCATTCTCCCAGCTCCGCCTTGCAGGGTCCGGCGCGCAGACATGGGGGCTCCAGATCTGGCGTTACGAAGACCGGCTCAAGGAGACATCGCAGTGGGCTTTCTGGAACAAGCGTGAGCCCGGCGGTCCGGCCTACTTCGGGCATCTCACTGGACTGGTGCCGGGGTCAGGCCTTTTAAGTGTGGAGGCATCGCCATACGTCGCAGTTGGCGTCGCGCCTCGAGTTCCCAATGGCGGAGGCAACGCAACAACCAATGGAGCACGGGCCGCGCGCACGGCCGGCGCTGACATTCTGTTCCATGCGCCGAGCACCAGCGGGACGGTGACGTTCAATCCGGACTTCGGGCAGGTGGAAGTCGATCCTGCAGTGCTCAACCTCACTGCATCGGAGACGTTCTTTCCGGAGAAGCGCCCCTTCTTCGTGCAGGACGCCGGGATCTTTGGCTTTGGCGCGATCGACTGCGCAATCTGTGCGTACTCGAGTCCGCTCGATCTCTACTATTCACGCCGCATAGGGCACCCGCCTTCGCTGCACCCTGCCGGACTCGTAACCGACGCGCCGAGCGCGACGCAGATACTTGGCGCAGCGCGCATGACATTTCAATCGCGCGACGGCTGGACTGCAGGTGCGCTTGTCGCGCGCACCAACCGCGAATCGGCAACGGTAATTGATTCGTCCGGTCAGACCGAGAACGTAGCTGTCGAGCCACCTGCAACATACCTGATCGCGCGTGCGGAGAAGCGCGCGACGTCCGGCGCTGGAGCGGTGGGAGTCATCGGCACGTTGACGGATCGCAACATGACCGATCGAAGCCTGAGCGCACTCGGCGCATTGCTTCCGTCGCGCGCGGCAACCGTCGGTGTCGACGGCGAGCGTTGGTGGCTGAACCACACGTACCGCGCGGGTTTCACGTCGGCGTTGTCATCGGTTACAGGGGATTCACTTGCGCTCCAGCACATTCAGACATCGAGCGTTCACTATTTCCAGCGGCCAGGCAGGCGCCTGACACAGGGCTTGTTCGATTCGCGCTATGATCCCGGGCGCACGGAGCTGAATGGCTACGCTTCGATGGCGCGAATTGCAAGAGAGGGCGGTGCATGGACCTGGGAGGCGATCGGCGAGATTGTAAGCCCCGGCTTCGAGGTGAACGACCTGGGTTTCGTGCCGCTCGCTGGAACGCAGTGGATCCTGGCGAATGTGCGTCGCAATTTCACTGTACCGAGCTCGTGGTACCATTCGGCAGAGCTGGTCGCTGGCGCGGAACAGCGAAGTAATTTCGACGGCGACGCTACAGGGCGCGCGTACCACGTGTCTGCATCAGTTGTGACGCCATCATACTGGACAGCAGACGCGGCTGTCGTGCATCAACTCGCCCACTACGATGATCGCACGCTGCGCGGAGGTCCGACTGTGGCCGTGGGTGCAGGCGACAGTGTGGACTTCGATGTCGAGAGCGACACGCGTCGCAAGGTGTCCGTAGCGGATACCGCGTGGTGGTCGTCCGATCGCAGTGGCAACCGATCGGCTGGACTTGCACAGGTCGTCTCGTTGCGCCCAACGGACGGCACATCGTTGAGCGCCGGCATCAGTGCGGAACGGCAGAACGTAGGAGCACAATTCATTGCAAGCGTGCCGGATCCAGAAGCACGGGACAAGCGGCGGTATGTCACCGCATCATTGATCCAGCGTACGGTGGCACTTCAGTTCCGTGCTGCAACCGCGATCACACGCACGTTATCGCTGGATGCCTATCTGCAGCCCTTCGTGACTGTCGGTACGTATCGCGACTTCGGCGAATTCGCTGGCGCACGAACCAGCACCCGTCTGATTTATGGTCGCGACATCGACTCTCTGCAGCATGCGCATCGTGCTGATGGAGAATGGATCAGCGTCTACCCCACGCGCAATTCCGGCGCGGCGTTCAGCATTCGCGATCCGATAGGGGCCATGCGATCGCTGCACGGCACTGCGGTGTTGCGTTGGGAATACCGGCCGGGCATGGCGCTTTATCTCGCGTGGACCCAGACACGGTCGGATGTCGCGGCTGACAGCACGCTGAGCCTGCAACGCGATGGCGGAGCACTTATCGCTGCGCGTCCGGTGAACGCGCTGATGTTCAAGATCGCCTATCGCATAGGGCGATAGCGCTGCACGCCGGTGAACGCCGATTTCTTCTTTCACTTCTGCCGAGAACAGTCACATGCCTCGATCTGCCATTCCACTCGCCGTCACTGTTGCTATCGTTGCAGCGGTGGCGGCGTGGACGCCATCCGCTGCACGACACACCGATGCCAGGGTCATCACGATCCTCATGACGCGCGACAGCGCGGGCATGCGATTCAGTCCATCGACGATCGTGGCGCATTCCGGCGACACACTTCGTTTCGTGAACGGCGCGGGGCGGCACGACGTGGACTTCGTGGCTGATTCCAATCCGCGAAATGTCGTGCTGCCGAAGACCACGCCGTTGCTCGAGAAAGCGGGCGCAACGCTCGACATTCCTGTCAACTTGCCGCCCGGGCGCTATTACATCCAGTGCGATCCGCATGCCGAAATGGGGATGGTCGGACATCTGATAGTCGAGGGTGAGCGGCGATCCAGCGCGGCATCGGTTCATCGCGATCAGATGCAGAATGTTCTGCAGGTTCGCCGCATCGAGCCAAAGCCGAATGGCTGATGAGGTTGCGCGACCACGCATCCCCCCATCTCACGGTTGCTACGTTATGCACCGCCCTTGAGCGTCATGTAGGCGCCGAGTGCTAGGAGAACGGTAGCGACGATGTTGCGGAATACACGCTCCGGAATCCAGCGCAGCGCGCGAACGCCCAGTAACGTGCCGACGAGTGTACCGACAGTCGCAATGAGGATCAGCATCCAGATGTGGGCGATCTCGCGCGGCTGAGTGGCGAAATAAACAGGCATCCGGGCCGCGTCGACCACGAGCCCGATCGCAGTTGCAGTCGCCACGAACGATTGCTTGTCGACATCGAATCCCAACAGCGCTGCGGAGCGGATGCCGCCCTGATTCCCCACCAGGCCACCGAAGAGGCCGGAGATGGCGCCGGCGATCCATGCGACGGCGCCATGAAACCGCATGCGGCGCGCGAGGCCGGTCAGTTCACTCACGCCAACGAAGATGAGTATGATGCCAAAGGCGATGGACAGCGCGCGATTGTTGGCGAAGGAATGCAGTAGCGCCCCTGTGAGGCCGCCAGCTGCGCTTGTCACGCCAAAGCTTATCAGTACTCGGCGGTCAACGTGCGCACGGAGTCGCCAGAATCTAAGCGCGGTCGCGAAGACGTGTGGAATCGAGATCGCGGCAACGGCGAGCTGTGTGCCGACGCGCAGCGAAAGCAGTGGCGTGAGCAAGCTGCCGATGCCAAATCCTACGACCGATGCAACAGCGCCCGCGAGGAGTGCGGCGAGCGCCAGGAGAACGTGGAACGTCACCGCGCGAGCGGTGATCGGTTCGTATCATCACACATACTTGAACAGGCGCATGAAGCCGAAGTCCAGTTGACGCTGACCAACTCGAACGTGCGCCGGTGAAGATGGACTGGATGCGGATCGTCGGCAAGCGCTCGTGGGCCAACTGGCGACAGAAGTACGCAGCCGACCGCACGGGTTCTGGCACGTGCGCGCGCCGGCTCTATCTATCTGTGCGATCAGCAGCTTGGACCGGGCGTACGGTTGGGTCGCACCTGATTGCACACGATGCAATGCCGCTGCAAGACGCGATCGATCTCGTCCACGATCTGATCGAGGTCACGACCGGATTCGTTCGGTTCGCGCCCGGCGTTCGCATGGTTCATCCTCCAAACAATCGGACCACCACCCCCGTAAACATCTGCCGCAAGCAAGTACCCACTTGCAGAAATGAACGCGCGTCCATTTATTCCTCCGCCATGGAAAGGCGCGAAGAACTGCTCAGGGCCGCTGCCCGAGTCTATGCTCGGCACGGATATCGGGGCTCGACCACCCGACGGATCGCCGACGAGGCGGGCGTCAATGAGATAACCATTTTCCGGCAATTCGGGACCAAGGATACGCTCATCCACGAGGCCATCGCCTCATCCGGGATGAGCGGTCCACTAGTCGAACTCCCGAAAGTGCCGGTAGATCCTCAACGTGAGCTTCAGGAATGGGCGGCTGCCCTCCGCTCCCACATCTGTGCCTCCCGATCCCTCATGCGACGCTGCATGAGCGAGCGCGAGGAACACCCCCAGTTGAGCGCTTCCGCCAATCGTGGTCCGATGCGTGCGGCGGCGGCCCTCCAGGCCTACTTCGGGCGGCTCCAGGATCAAGGCTTCATCAAGGGCGACGTCAACGCCAGGGCCGCGGCGGCGATGTTGATCGGTACGATCTTTTCCGACGCGATGGGCCGCGACGTGATGCCGGACATCTACCCGAGCACCCCCGCGGCGGCAGCTGAACAGTACACGGCTCTCATTCTCAGAGCGATCGGTCTCTCGCCGCGCACCGCCGGCGCATAGCCGGACGCTAACCAGCTTCACTCGACAACTCGATGATACCTATAACGGCTACATTCGGCCGCACAAACTGGATTCAACGCGCGCTGGCCGGCGCTCTGGTTGCGTCGTCTGCGCTCGCCACAGTCGCGATGCCAGCGACGTTGCGCGCCCAGCAGCCGATCACACGCGCGGACTCCAACGCGGCGACACCGGCTCGGCCGCTGTCACTGGCAGACGCTGTCGATATCGCGCAGAAGCAGAGTCAGGTCGTGCACATCGCCAACAACGCGATACAGCGCGCACAGGGCGGCCAGTATCAGGCGCGCAGCGGGCTCTTTCCGCAGCTGAGCGCAACTGCCAACTACACGCGCACACTGGCCTCGCAATTCTCCAAGGCGTTCTCGTCTTCACCGAGCACTGCGCCAAGTGGTCCGGCAGGACCGTGTAATCAATATCTGTTCAACGGCGACTCCTCCGAGCTCGCCCGCGTCGCTGGTCTCGAGAACTACGCGCGATGCACTGTCGCTGGCCACAGCGCGAGTGATGCTTCCACCGGTGGAATCGATTTCAGCAAGGTCGGCTTCGGTTCCGTGAACGGATACACGCTCGGTCTCTCGGGCTCGCAGAATATCTTTACGGGCGGTCGTCTCTCCGGTCAGATCCAGGCGGCCAACGCAACGCAACGCTCGGCGCGCATCGAGCTCACGGCACAACAGGCGCAGCTCCGTCTCGATGTGACGTCGGCGTATTACGATGCGGCTCTGTCCGATCGATTGCTGTCCATCGCGCAGTCCACGCTCAAGCAGACGCAGGATCTGCTGGCGCAGACTCAACTGCAGCAGAAGGTCGGCAATACCAGCGAGTTCGATCTGCTGCGGGCTCAGGTTTCGGTGAGCAATCAGCTTCCAGTCGTGATCCAGGCGCAGAGCGCGCGCGAGGTCGCATACCTCAAGCTCAAGCAGCTGCTCAATCTCCCATTCGAGCAGCGACTCGCGCTCACCACCTCGGTCGAGGATTCGACGGCTGCGCCACCGGGGGTCGATCTTGCCCGTGCGTCGTCGCCGGACACGCTCACCGAGCATCGCGCGCCGGTGCGCGAGGCTGCCGAAGCCGTCACTGCGCAGAAGGGACAGTTGAAGGTCGCGCGCTCGGAGCGGATTCCGACGTTGCAGCTTTCCACTGCGTACAGCAGAGTCGCATATCCCAGCTCCGGTCTCCCGTCGCTGGCTGACTTCAATCCCAACTGGACCGTGACACTGTCGACGTCGTTCCCGATCTTCCAGGGCGGCCGCATTCACGGCGACAAGATGGTAGCCGAGTCGAATGTGCGCGATGCACAGGCGCGGCTGGAGCAGGCGCGCGAAGGTGCTGCGCTGGACTCGCGCGTCGCACTCAACACGCTGCGTCAGGCCGAAGCGACGTTCGAAGCGAGCGCGGGCACGGCATCACAGGCGCAACGCGCCTACGAGATCGCTGAAGTGAGATACAAGGAAGGGATCTCGACGCAGCTGGAGCTGAACGATACGCGCAATCAGCTCGCGCAGGCGCTCGTGAACAGAGCGCAGGCGTCACGTGACGTGCAGGTGGCGCGTGTACGACTCGCACTGTTGCCGGATCTGCCAGTGCAGACCGCGACGGCCGGGCAGACTAACCTGTCACAGCAGACACAACAACAGCAGCAATTGCAAGCGCAACAACAGACACAATCGCAGACGACGCAGCCGGCGGGGACGTCGGGCCAGAGCACACCATCCGCGGCCGGCACATCGCCGACTGGACAACCCGGGATCAATCCATAGATGCGACGCACTTATATATATCTTCCACTTGCTCTGGCAACCGTTACACTCGCGACGGGCTGCAAACGCAAGACAGCTGAAGCGGCAGATACGGCTCAGCAGCTGGTGGTGGGCACCGAGAACATCGCGATCGCGCGACATGGATCGGTGACGAACGGCCCCTCGATCTCGGGCTCGCTCGACGCCGAGCTGAACGCGACCGTGCGCGCGCAGATTGCGGGTTCGATCATCTCGACTGACGCCGACGTCGGACAAACCGTAAGAAGGGGTCAGCTACTCGGCCGCATCGACGCGTCGGGTCTGCAGGATGCATATCTGAGCGCCAAGTCGGCCGTGTCTTCGGCAGAAGCGACGGCGGCCGTTGCACAACGTAACCTGCAGCGCAGCCAGACGCTGCTGCAGGCCGGTGCGATCGCGCAGCGCGATCTCGAGACTGCGCAGACCCAGGCGGCGAGCGCGCAGGCAGCGCTCGAAGATGCCAAGTCGCGCCTCGCGACCGCGCAGAAGAATTTCGACAACACGCGCATCACGGCACCGTTCGATGGCATAGTGAGCCAGAAGATCGTGAGCCCGGGCGATGTAGTGCAGCCCGGCGGTGCACTGTTCACCATTGTCGACCCATCGACGATGCGACTGGTCGCAGCGGTTCCCTCGGATCAGCTGTCGATGCTTCGCGTCGGCACCGACGTGGTGTTCAACGTGACCGGATATCTGGATCAGGAATTTCACGGCAAGGTGACGCGCGTGAGCCCGTCCGTCGATCCGACCACGCGTCAGGTGCAGATCATCGTATCGATTCCGAACACCAGCCACACGCTCATCACGGGACTCTATGCGGATGGCCGCATCTCCAGCCGGACGCAGGAAGGAATCGTCGTTCCGCTGTCAGCGGTCGACACGCGCATGCAGCGTCCGGCGGTGGTCGAGATAAAGGGCGGCAAGGTTACGCGCGTCGACGTCACGCTCGGCATGCGCGATCCGACGACCGAGAGGGTGCAGATCACAAGCGGAGTTGCAGTTGGTGACACGCTGCTGGTCGCGGCCGCGCAGGGCATCACGCCGGGTACACCGGTGCGGGTACAGTCGCCGCCATCGGATCAGAGCCCACAAACCAACACCACGCCAAACAGCGGTCGCTAGAGGCTTCACGATGTTCATCTCAGACTTCGCGATCAAGCGCCCCATCGTCACAGTGGTGATAATGGTCGCGCTCGTGATCTTCGGCTTGTTCTCCGCGTTCAACACGGACGTGGATGAGCTACCCGACATTCAGCAGCCGATCGTGTTCGTTGCAGTCCCGTATCCCGGCGCATCGCCGGATCAGGTCGAGCGCGAGGTGGTCGACCGGATGGAAGAAGCGTTCCAGGGTCTCAACGGCATCGATCAGATCACATCGACCTCGACGGACGGCTTCGCGCAGATCATAGTCCAGTTCGTGTATTCCAAGCCGACCGACGAGGCGGCGCAGGACGTGCGCGATGCGATCTCCGGAATTCGCGACAAGCTCCCTGTCGAGATGAAGGAGCCGATCATCAAGAAGTTCGATCCGGCCGACCAGCCGATCGTGTCGCTCACGCTGTCGTCCAACACGCTCAAGCCGAACGAGTTGACGATTCTGGCCGACCCCGACATCACGCGTCAGCTCCAGGGACTGCCGGGAGTTGCTCAGGTGACGTTGTCGGGTGGCGTGGATCGCGAGATATCGGTGGACGTGATTCCCGCGCGTCTCAATGCGGCGAAGGTGAGCGTGTCGGACGTCGTCAACGCGTTGAACGCGCAGAATCTCGCGGTTCCGGTCGGCATGATCACGGGCGCGCTCGAGGAGCGCTCGATACGACTGCGTGGGCGCATCGCGGACGCAAGAGATTTCGGTCAGCTCGTCGTCGCGCAGAGGGGCGGTCAGGTGATTCGTCTCGCGGACGTCGCGAACGTCTATGACGGATCCGCGGAGCAGCGATCGCTCGCTCTCTTTAATGGAGTCGAAGGGATTGGTATCGACATCACCAAGTCGAAGGGCACCAGCACGACGCGCGTGAGCGACGAGATCAACCAGCGTGTCAAGGAAATAAAAAAGACCCTACCGGCTGGCGTGACGCTCAACGTGGTGCGCGATGCCGGGCCGCGTGTGACGAATTCGGTTCGCAACGTAGAGGAGGCGCTCGTGGAAGGCGCAATCCTTACCGTGATCGTGGTGTTCCTCTTCCTCAACTCGTGGCGCTCGACCGTGATCACGGGACTCGCGCTGCCAGTTTCAGCGATTTCAGCCTTCATCGCGGTTCATGCGTTCGGATTCACGCTCAACACGATGTCACTGCTGGGCCTCTCGCTCGCGATCGGAATTCTGATCGACGACGCGATAGTAGTGCGAGAGAACATCGTGCGACACATCGAGATGGGTGAAGACCATTTCACGGCTGCACACACGGGTACCGACGAAATCGGTCTCGCTGTAACAGCTACGACGCTGTCGATCATGGCGGTGTTCGTTCCGATTGCGTTCATGAGCGGAATATCCGGACAGTGGTTCCGGCCGTTCGCATTGACGATTGCATGCGCAGTTCTGGTCTCGCTCTTCGTCTCTTTCTCGCTCGATCCGATGCTTTCGGCGTACTGGCCCGATCCCGCAATCGAGGCGCACGAACATCGCGCGTGGATCTCGCGCAAGCTGGAGACATTCAACAAGTGGTTCGACAGGCAGGCGGACAACTACAGGGGCGTGATCGCGTGGGCGCTGGATCACCGCGCGGATATGGTCGCGATATCGATTGGTGTGTTCTTCGCGAGCATTCTGATTCCCGCGAAGGGCCTGTTTGCGGCAATATCGCTACTGGCTGGAGTGATGCTGATAGTGTGGTTGATGTCGTTCAACTATCCGAAGTCGGCCGTCGGTACCATTCTCAAGAGTGTCATCGCCATCGGCGTGTTCGTGGGCTCGCTGCTCTTCGGTCTCACGCTGCCGGAGCCCGGCTGGGCCAAGCTCGGCGGCGGTTTCATTCCTGATTCCGACAACTCCGAGCTGAACGTCTCGATCGAGACGCCGCCAGGGTCGAACATCGATTACACGCACATAAAGGCCGAGGAGATCGGACGCATCATTCGCACGCACAAGGAAGTCGCATATACGTATACGACTGTTGGTACTGCGACGGGGTCGGGCGAGGTGGATGTCGGGAGCATCTACATCAAACTGGTTCCCAAGAATGAGCGATCCATATCGCAGGGCGACCTGAGCAACATCATCCGCGGGGAGATTGCACATGTCGCTGGTGTTACAGCGTACACGTTCAACAGCAGCTTTGCGGGTAACCAGAAGCAGATCCAGGTTCAGATTCGCGGCAACGATGCCGCGCAACTGAATGCGGTAGCAGAGCAGATGGAAGTGGAGGTGCGCAAGGTTCCGGGAGCGGCCGACGTCGGGCTGTCGACGAAGGGGCTCAAGCCGGAGCTCGACGTGCAGCTGAATCGCGGACTCGCCGGAACGCTCGGCATCACCGTGGGGCAGCTCGCGCAGGCGTTGAGGCCGGCATTCGCGGGTGTGCAGGCCGGAAGCTGGGTCGATCCCACTGGCAAGACGCGCGACGTCACGGTTCGGCTTCCAGCGGCTTCGCGACAGAACGTTTCGGATCTGCGACAGCTGCCAATCGCCGTGCCGACCCCGAATGGTACTCCTCCGGCGCAGGCGTCCTCCGCTGCGGCCACTCCAATTAACTCCGGTCCGCAGACGATTCCGCTCGGCCAGATCGCGACCGTCCGTCTGACGACCGGTCCGGCGCAGATCGATCATCTGGACGAGGACAAGGTCGTCACCGTCGGTGTGAATCCGCAGGGGCGTCCGTTGAGCGAGGTATCGGCTGACGTGAATCGTGCCATCGCGAAGGTTCCGCTGCCGCCCGGCGTGCACCTTTCGCAGGGTGGGCAGGTGAAGGATCAGAACGAGGTGTACGGCGCGATCGTGGCCGCGCTTGGGCTCGCGATTCTGCTCATGTACCTCATTCTCGTGGTGCAGTTCGGATCGTTCCTTGATCCGCTCGCGATCATGTTGTCGCTTCCGTTGTCGCTGATCGGAGTCGTGCTCGCGTTGCTCATAACGGGTGGCACGCTCAACATCATGTCGATGATCGGTGTGATCCTGCTGATGGGAATCGTAGCGAAAAATGCGATCCTGCTGGTGGACTTCGCCAAGTGGACGCGTGAATCGAAGAAGATCACGTTGCGGGAGGCGCTCATCGAAGCTGGCAGGGTACGCCTGCGTCCGATTCTCATGACGACGTTCGCGCTCATCGCCGGCATGATCCCCGTAGCGCTCGGCCTCGGTGAGGGAGCCGACTTCCGCGCACCGCTGGGGCGTGCAGTCATCGGTGGCGTCATAACATCGACACTGCTCACGTTGATCGTAATCCCGACGTTCTACGAGATCCTGGACGAATGGCGCGAGAAGCTCGTGCATGCATTCGGGCGTGGCGCCGCGGCCGAACTGGAACACGCACCGGAGCATGCGCCGAGGGCGGAGCCTGGCATGGGAGCACCACCGAGACCAGCCATGGGCGAGCCGACACCGTAGATTTCGCCGGGTGAGGTCACCCACCAGCCGCGCGATGCGCGCGGCGCAGGCCGGAATGGCGGTGAATCTGATCCTCGCGGTCATCAAGCTGATCGCGGGGATCATCGGTCATGCATACGCGCTGGTTGCCGACGCGGTCGAATCGACGGCTGATATTTTCTCGTCGCTCGTCGTGTACGGCGGTCTGCGGATTGCCGCGCAGCCGGCGGATGAGGACCATCCGTACGGTCATGGACGCGCCGAGGCACTTGCCGGCGCGCTCGTGGCGTTGATGTTGCTTGCCGCCGCGCTCGGAATTGCGATCGAGGCCGTGCGTGAGATACGAACTCCGCATCACACGCCGAGGGCGTGGACGCTCGCGGTGCTGGTCGGTGTGATCGTCATCAAGCAGGTGATGGCGAGCAAGGTATTCCGGATCGGCTCGGAGATCGGAAGCACCGCTGTAATGGCCGACGCGCAGCATCATCGCAGCGACGTGATTACATCCACAGCGGCGTTCATCGGGATCAGCATCGCCGTGATCGGCGGTCCGGGCTGGGAGCAGGCAGACGACTGGGCAGCGCTCGTGGCGTCGCTCGTGATCTGCTACAATGGCGTGAGGATGTTGCGGCCAGCGGTGAACGATCTGATGGATCGCATTCCGGATGACAGCGTGGTGCAGGGGATAGCGAGCGCGGCAACGAGCGTGGCAGAAGTGCGCGCGATCGAGAAGCTCAAGGTGCGCAAGGTTGGCTTGCAGTATGCGGTCGATCTGCACGTTCAGACAGACCCGCAGATGTCACTTCACGACGCGCATATAGTGAGCGGCAAGGTGAAGGGGGCGATACGCGCGGCGATGCCGTCGGTGGATGGGGTGTTGATCCATATGGAGCCGTACGAGCCGGCGTAGCGATCAGAGAATCGCGCGAAGCACCGGCGTCCGTCTGAACACCGCAGCACTGAGCGCGAACGACGCGATGCACGCCACGATCGTGAGGAGCGCGAACTTGAACAGCGGGGCCGCCGCGATCGGATGAAGCATGCGCGCGCCAAGTATGACGAAGGGCGGATGGAAGACGTACACGCTGAACGCGTTGTCCGACATGAATTTCTCGAAACGCCCCTGAGTGTTGTACGCTCTCCTGAAGATGACGAGCAGTCCGTAGGAGACCGCCACGCAAGTGAATGACTCCCAGAGATTCATCGACGCGGCCTGCCAGTGCCATCCGCCTGCGTACGCGGATCCGTCATCAGAGAGCCTTCCGCCGACTATCAGTATCGCAAGCCACGCCGCGAACCCGACCGGGAGTACGATTGCGAGCCATCGCACGCCCAATCGGTAGTCGAGCTTCTGGAGCCAGTGTCCGCGGGCGAAGTACGTGCCGGCAATGAACAGGAGAATGTACTGGGGGAAATCCGCCAGTTGCAGATTCAACACCGACGTGCCGTCCGGGAAGATCAGGCGTACGACGAACGTGAATGCAGCCATCACCAAGGCAAATCCAATGAGACGTGCGTTGTTCGGCGCCGGGGAGTCACTCGCATCGATCGCCGCGTCGGTCCGGCCTGGGTGGAGCGCGGCATAGCATACGCAGAAGATCAACAGCGCGAGACAGAACCAGAGCGGTCCGTTCTCCTGAAGAAACTGTCCGTTTCTGATGTGCTTGATCCACTCGTTGGCGAAGGATGTAGGCTCGGTGGAGTTCCAGGAATGCGCGACGAAATATTCAGTGATCGGGCCGAGCACGAACATGTAGAACAGGACAGGTAATCCAAGCCGGAACGCGCGCTCTCGTATGAACTTCCTGGCACCTTTCCGCTGGAGCGACGACGGAACGAAGTAACCGGCGATGAAGAACAGCAAGCCCATGAAAAACGCCTGGAGATACATCTGCCAGGCGGCGAAGGTGAGAAGAGCCGCCGGCGTGACGGGAGATCGGTCGGTGAAGTACCAGTTACCGAGCGGGCTGTAGGTGTCGGCAGAGTGCATGCTGACGACGAGGATGATCATCACCCAGCGTATGTTGTCGATGAACAGCAACCGAGGGCCGCGTGGTGTGGCGGCAATCGGTGGTTCCGTCGCGGCTGCGTCGATGGTGAGCTCTTGCACGACTACTCCGGAAGCGTTCTATCTGGATCGCCGGTACGTGAAGCGGGGCTTCGATTGTTCCGTCAGCAGCGGACGAACCGCATGCCCCCGCCGGTCGCATCCAACATTACGCGTCACGTCCAACCTGACACAAGATTGGTCAGGTCCAACGGGGAAAAGGTTCATCGGGCGAGCGACCGCGTCACCGCCGACCGGACTACGGGTGAGGAGAGCGGAGCCAGTTGTGCGAGCATCATTTATGCACCCCAATCGTGCGTTTGTGTACGCAATCGTCACCATCAATCCGGAGTGTTCCCATGTATCTGATTCGCGAGATCATGTACTGCAAGCCGGGCAAGGTGCGCCCGATGGTCGACAAGTTCGTTGCCATGTCCAGGCTCGGGGAGAAGTCAGGCATGCGCGGCATGCGCGTCATGACCGATTTCAGCGCCGAGCGCTACTGGACGGTCGTGGCGGAGATGGAGGTTCCGGACCTCGGCACATTCGAAAAGATGATGTCCGCGCCACCGGGGTCGTCGGATGACATGAAACAGATGGAAGAGATCATGAAGGACTATCACGACCTCGTCGATCACGGCAAACGGGAGATCTACAAGATCGAGGGCTGATTGACCAGCACGTCCGCGCCACGGCAAGCTGTCCACGCCACCGGCCTTACGGTCGTGGTAGGGAGACGCCATCCTTTGCACCGTTCGATCCGATCGATTTTCGGGATCCGCGCGCGCACCTTCAGTTGAATGATGCAGACACCGCCGCGCTGACGGCGGCCGCAATTCTCATCTGCGCCCGTCGACGACAATGTCAGCGCCGTCGGCCGCGGGGGTTTCGGTAGGCTGGGTGGTACTACGGGGCTGCATCTCGATGAGCAGGGTTATGTGACGGCGCGATCACTTCCGGCACCTACGTTCTTGTTTGCTGGATGCAAACAGACAACAAACTGCACTTCCAACTCGGCATGGAGAAAGTCCTGACCGTTCCGGCGACATGATCGGCCGACGGCGCGATTGTACGGCCGACGTGCAACGCGAAATCAGCCCGCGTCGATCCAGGGGTCGTGCGTCATCCAGTTGCTATCCGGCGCGAACAGGAACACGAGACCGCCGTTCGCGAGCTTGGGTAGCAGCTGTTTGGCGCGTGCAGGTTCCATCGCCGGACAGCCCTCGCTCCGTCCTGCGCGCGTGGATGTGACGTACGGTGCCCCGTGCGCGACAACTCCGCGCGCTCGCGCGTTGTTGTTGAAGTCACCCGATACTCCCGCGAGCCTCAAGCCGACCGAATGGTACGGTTGGCCGCCTGCGTGACCGGTGAAAGCGTAGATCTCCTGTGCGACGTAGAGGCCAAGCGAAGTCGTGGCTGCACCGAAGGCATTGGAGAATCGCTTGGGGACGCCAGCCGAGTTGGGCGCAGATCCGCGGCCGTGCGCTACCATGAATGGTCCGTCGACTATGGATAGCGCATCCATGTCGAAGACGTATCCGCGCGGCTGCGTGCTGGGCAGGCCGTAGTCGACGAAGTACAGATACGGCTTGCGCACCCTGTCCGGATGCGCGGCCCTGAACGCGAAATAGCTCTCGAATGCGTCAGGGAGCGCGCGCGAGTTGCTGAGTGGCCGTACCGCGGACGCGAGTGCGCCGAGCGCGTTCCGGGTGCTGGTCTCGATCTCCTCGTTGTTGCGGGCCGCAGGCTTCAGTGAAACGCGGCCGCTGAATACGGACCCGATAGCTGCGCTCACGTTCCCCGTATGCATCGATGCCAGCGTCGTTGCCGAGCGGAGCACTCGGCCGTTCCTACGCGACGCGGAATAAGCGGGATTGGCATTCGACCCCACGTACGCGACCGCAGTCGCAGCAATGAGCAGGGTTGGAAGCAGGTTAAGGTATTTCCGTGATGCCATGCTGATTCCAGAGTCGCGATCGGGCCCGCGACCGAGTGTCGGGGCAGCAGGAACGGTTGCCGTCAGGGGGTGACGACCGATGCCTCGTTCATATTACACCAGGGGATCAGAATGGTCCAAGGCCCCTGACGGTGGGGGCCGAGCTGGAGGCTGGCCGACGGCCGCGAAACGCATTCTTTTCTTGACACGATCTGTACGAAGACGTACTGTAGGTACCGACAGGCCGGTCCAGAGGCTCAATCACCACTGCAAAGCACGACTGAATGCAAATCCATCCGTCGCTGCTTCGATTTGTGATGGCCCTGACACTGGCGGTTCCCCTGTTCCTGGGAGCCAGGTCCGCTGCAGCCCAGCAAGCGGACGTCATTCGCGGCCTCATTACAGGGCGCGACGGTGTCGCGATCGCCGGCGTTCGAGTGACTGTGACGTCGGTCTCCGGAAACGTCAGCCGCACCGCTCGAACGGACAACAGCGGGCGCTTCACGGTGATCTTTCCGGGTGGCGAGGGCGACTACTTCGTGAGTCTCGCCATACTCGGCTTCGCTCCAAAACGGTTCGAAATCAAGCGATCGGCTGATGAAGAGATTCTCATCGCTGACGCAACCATGAACACGGCCGTCACGCAGCTCGACACGGTGCAGGTCGGCGCCGGCCGCAAGCCACCGCCGCGCGGTGTTGCGACGCCGGACATCAGCGGGACCGAGCATAATGTAGATGTCCGGAACGTCGATCCTGCGCAGCAAGGCGATCTCGCGGCCATGGCAGCAAGTATCCCGGGCGTGACACTCGTCCCGGGCGCCGACGGAGACCCTTCCGGCTTCTCCGTACTCGGACTCTCGCCCGACCAGAACGCCACGACACTCAATGGAATGTCGTACAACGGGTCGAACGTTCCGCGCGATGCGGGCATCTCCACTTCGGTCGTGACGAATCCGTATGATGTATCGCGCGGTGGATTCGCAGGCGCGCAGCTGAACGTGCGCTCGCAGCCTGGCTCCAACTACATCACGCGTTACACAAGCGCAAATGTGGACGCACCGGCCCTCCAGTGGACCGACGCGTCCGGCCGCGCGCTGGGACAACAGTACAACAACGTGTCACTCGGCGGACGAGTCTCAGGGCCGCTGGTATTCGACAAGGCGTTCTACAATCTTGCATTTCAGGCCGGGCGAAGAGCGAGCGACCTGCGCTCACTCGTCAGTACCGATGCGCTCGGGTTGCAATCGGCGGGTGTGAGTCTCGACTCGGTGACGCGCCTCGTCAGTTTGTTGAATCGGGCCGGAGTGCCTCTCGCCGCACCTCGGATCGGTTCCAGCCGCGAAACGGATCAGGCCTCTCTCTTCGGATCCTTCGACTTCGCTCCTCCAAGCTCCACGCGCGGGACGGCCGTCAACGTAACGGTGAGCGCCAACGTGACGAGCCTGTCACCTGCGAGCGCAATGAACACGGAAGTTCCGGCGCACGGCGGCGATCGCAAGTCCGCGCAGGGCGCGCTCCAGGTGGGACACAGTACGTATTTCGGCGTGGGCGTTCTGTCGGAAACGCAGGCGAGCGTATCGACGTCCGCGAATCACGGCGACCCCTTCACTGCGTTGCCGAGCGCGAGCGTGCTCGTGGGATCGACGTTCGCCGACGGCACCAGCGCAGTGCGAAATATCGGATTCGGCGGGAATTCGTTCCTCGGCACCCGCCAGTCCACGACGACTGCCGGCTTGATGAATCAGCTCTCGTGGTTCAGCACGAACAACAAGCACCGGGTCAAGCTCACGAGTGAGCTTCGGAACGACGCCTACTCGCAGGACCAGACGACGAACGCGCTGGGTACGTTCACCTTCAATTCGCTCGCCGACGTCGATGCGAACCGGCCTACGTCGTTCACGCGTCAGTTGTCGCGCCGCGTGAGAAGCGGCAACGATCACATCGAAGCATTGTCGCTGGGCGACGCGTACAGGCCGAGTACGACGTTGCAGTTGCAGTACGGATTGCGCCTCGATGCGAATCAGTTCACCACGCAACCCGTCGCGAACCCGGACGTCGCGCGTATTTTCGGAACGTCGAACGATCACGTGCCGAGTCACGCGTACGTGAGTCCGCGGCTCGGCTTCTCGTGGGCGTATGGCACCGGCGCGCAGGTCGCGGCTTTCGCCGGCGCGGCGCGTGGCCCACGCGCGGTCGTTCGCGGCGGCGTCGGAGTATTTCAGGGCGTTCCGCAGGCGACGCTCATCGGCGGTGCGCTGGACAACACCGGCCTGCCGGGCAGCATTCAGCAGGTGTTCTGCGTGGGCCCTGCGACGCCGATTCCCGACTGGTCGGCGTACATTGCGAGCGTCAACAGCATACCTGCTGCATGCGCAGACGGTACGAGTGCCACTCCGTTCGCGAACACGGCGCCGTCGGTGACGCTGTTCGACCGGAGCTATACGGCACCGCGCAGCGTCCGGTCGAATCTGCAGTGGAATGGCGCGGTGTTGAACAATCGCTTCAACGCGAGTTTTGAAGGCGTGCTGTCGGTCAATCAACGGCAGCCGAGCTTCGTGGATCTGAATTTCAATGGTGTACAGCAGTTCGTGCTGCCTGGAGAGGCGAACCGGCCGGTGTATGTATCGCCCGCGAGCATCGTCGCAAGTACGGGGTCGATCGGCGGAACGGACGGACGTGTGTCGCCACTGTTCTCACACGTGACAGCGCTTCGCTCAGATTTGACGTCACAGAGCCGGCAGTTCACCGTACGGTTGTCGCCGATCGGTTTCAATACTCATTTTGCCTGGAGTCTCGCGTACGTTCTCTCGGATGTGCGGGAGCAGGCGCGCGGATTCACGAGCGCGTCGGGCGATCCGCGCGACGTCGAGCAATCCCGGTCCACCTTCGACTCGCGGCATCAGATCACGTACAGTTTCGTTTATAACGCGTTCGACTGGGTGCGCATGACCTGGTTTGGCAATCTTCGCTCGGGAACGCCATTCACTCCGCAGGTAGCTGGAGACATAAACGGGGATGGATACTCGAACGACCGCGCATTCGTCTTCGATGCTGCACGGAGTACCGATCCGGTAGCGGCCGCGATACACTCGCTTGTCACGAACGGATCGAGCGAGGCCCGCCGCTGCCTTGTCTCGCAGCTGGGTCAGATCGCGCGGAGAAACAGCTGCGAGGGGCCGTGGACTTCGACGGCATCGCTCTCGTTCGCGTTCAATCCGCTCAAAGTGAGACTTCCGCAGCGCGCGCAGCTGTCATTTGCCGCCTCGAATCCACTTGGCGCCGCAGATCTGTTGTTGCACGGCGAGAACAACCTGCGCGGTTGGGGACAGCTGGCAATTCCGGATCAGACATTGCTCTATGTACGCGGCTTCGATCCGGTACCGCGCAGTTACAAGTACGACGTGAATCAGCGCTTCGGCGCGACGAACGCGGCATTCTCGGCGATTCGCGCGCCCGTTACGCTGACGGCTATGCTACGGGTGGACATAGGCCCGTCGCGTGAGCGCCAACTCCTTACGCAGCAGCTCGACCGGGGGCGAACGCAGCCAGGCCAGAAGGCAAGCGAGACGATCCTCAAGATCACTCATGGAAGCGGCGACATTCCCAATCCAATGACGTCGATACTTCAGCAGGCCGATACCTTGCATCTTACGGGGCGCCAGGCGGATAGTCTTGCGACATTGAATCGCTGGTATTCCATAAAGCGCGACTCGATATGGAATCCTGTTTCGATATATCTGGCAGCGCTGCCGGATCACTACGATCAGGGCGAGGCCTATGCGCATTATCGGCGGGCGCGCGAGGCTTCGGTGGATCTGCTGCTCCCGCTGGTTCCGAAGGTGCGGGGTGTACTCACGGCGGCTCAGCTGCGATTGTTGCCGGACTACATACGCGCATATCTCGACACTCAGTATCTCGCATCGATTCGCTCGGGGACGATGGGAGTTGGTGGCAATGCCAGTCTCTTTCCATCGCCGCCGAGCGGTGGTCAGCAGACCTTCATCATGCGATGACACGTACGGTCATCGCTCACTGGAACTCGATCATGTCGATCCATTCACGCTTCTTCATCACGCTGACGCTCGCGGGTGGTCCTCTCGTTGCGCAGAGTACGCTGCCGCCAGTACGGCCGCTCGGACAGATTACCGTCGCATCTCCGTCAGAGTTTGCGAGCATATCGTCGGTGCGCGCGTTATCGGATGGCAGCGTACTCGTGAACGACCTGACTGGGCGCAAGGTCACGCTGCTCGATCCCACGCTCGCGCACAGCACCGTCATCGCGGATTCCACGAGCGCAACGTCGATGGCGTACAGCTCGCGACTCGGCGGCCTCATCGCGTATCACGGAGACACGACGCTGTTCGTGGATCCGCAATCCATGTCGATGCTGGTGCTTGACGGAGCTGGCAAGGTCGCGAGAGTGATGTCCGTACCGAAGGCGCAGGACGCAACATTTCTGATTGGTGGACCATTCGGCAACCCCGGCATGGATCCGTCAGGGCGTCTCGTGTATCGTACTATGCTGCGGCCGAACTTCACGCCGCCGGGCCCCGACGGCAAGGTCGTTGCGCCTGTGGCGATAGACTCTGCGCCGATAATCCGCTTCGATCTCAACGAGCGTCGCGCTGACACTGCCGGTTACATCAAGGTTCCGGCACCTCGCGTGAGCATCAACGCCAGCGAAGGGCGAATGCGGGTAACGATGCAGATGAACCCGCTGAGCGTGACGGATGACTGGGCGCTACTGCCTGATGGTAACATTGCCGTCGTTCGCGGTGCGGACTTTCGCGTCGACCTGTTGAAGCCGGACGGTACAGTGGTGAAGGGCGAGAAGATGCCCTTCGACTGGCAGCGGTTGAACGACTCGAGCAAGCAGGCGATCGTCGATTCTACGCGAAGGGTCGTCGAAGAGGCACGCACGCGTCAGCTCGCCATCATGCAGGGAAATGCGTCGACGACAGCGGGATCAGCGAACAGCGCGGCGCCGTCTGGAGGAGTCGTGTTCCAGATGCGCGTGGAAGGCGGGCCACCGGCGGCGGGTGCGCCTGCGACGCGGTCGAGTGGAACATCGCTCGAGCTCCCTCCAGTCGAGTTCGCGCCGCTTTCGGAGATGCCGGACTATCGGCCCGCGTTCTCCGCCGGCGCTGTGCGCGCCGATGCGGATGGCAATCTGTGGATTCGTACCTCCAGCGTGTTCAATGGCGCGCCGGTCTACGATGTGGTTAACAGCGGCGGGCAGCTCGTCGACCGCGTGCAGCTTCCGCCAGGTCGCACGATCGCAGGGTTCGGCAAGGGAGGTTTCGTTTACCTTGCCGTTCGCGACGGAACCACCGGCGTAAGGCTCGAGAAGGCGCGGACGAAATAGCAAGTTGCTATTGCGCAACGTTCGCGCTGGCGTCCGCCATCGCGATTCAGTCGGCGGCGCTCGATGTCATTGTCGCGCACGTTCCCGTGATAGAGCGGCTGCGACCTGGCCGATCAGATCGTACGGGATGGGCTCATTCAGGGGAAATCTGAGGTTGCCCTTTTCACCGCGATAGGGAAGTAGCGCTTTCTGAAGCTTGCTATCTCCCTTTACTGGCGGGTAAATGCCGATGTGCGTCTTGAACGCGGCGAAAAAGAAGAATACCCGGTCCAGCTTGAATGCAGGCATTTTGTAACTGATCGTTTCAACCGCCGCCGGAACGCGGGCTTTCACGATCCGTCGAATCTCTTCGATAATGGGTCGCGAGTCCGGAGGCAGCGATGCGAGATACGCATCGATGGTCGTGTGGGGGGTGAGCCCGCCGCTCATTTCGTCGAGACACTCGCCAGGCGCTTCCGTACATCCGCTACCTGCGGCTGGAGGTCGGGGTCGGCGTTCTTCCAGAGATCGACGAAAGCAGCGTAGTGTGCAGCGGCGCGTGTACGATCGCCCTTCGCCTCGTACAGCTCGCCCAGCCGTCGCTGTACCAGGGCCAAATTCACCATGTCGTTGGCGAACCGGTCGATGGTCTGGCAATGAAGGTATTGCTCGAACATCACTATGGCGGAATCGGGCATGTCTGCCCTGTCGAATGCGCGGCCCGTATTGTACAGGACAGTCGACGGATCTTCGTTCACCGGCCCATCGGGAAGGCTATCCGCCTTCCGGAATTCGGTGACTGCATCGCGCGCCCGGTTCTCCGTGAGCGCAATCTCAGCCTGGATCCGATGCGCGTCCGGTTGACGATTACGCCGCGTAACCGTGTCCGCAATCTGCGCGATCTGAGCAAGCACAGCGCGTGCGCGATCGGTGCGTCCCAGCGCAGCGTACGCGACGCCCAGGTCGCCGTATGGACGGTCCAGCTCGGGCAGTGATGCAAGGGGCAGCGCAGCAGTTACCGCGTCCAGCCGCTTCAATGCGCGATCGCGCTGTCCGCGCAGCCACCAGTCCATCATCACGAACGAGATCGAGTCCGTGAGTGGCGGGCTGGTGGAGAGACCGGCCTCGTGCTGCATGGCAGTGGACTCGTCGTACAGTCGCTGTCCCTCGGCGAGCCTGCCGTGAATGATTGCAAATACGCCCCGGCTACTCCGCATGGCCTGCCGCATCTCCGGACTCGCCGTAACACGGTCCACGCTGTCGGCAAGTCGCTCTGCGGCCATGGCGTTACCCTCGGCGTACTTCGTTATTACCGTCGCCGAGAGCACTCCGGGCCCCTGGCTTTTCTGCAACGCGCTGGCCAGCGCCGAATCCGCACCGGCATTCTTTCCCTCGACGGCCAGCACGAACGCGAGGTTCGTCGATGCGAGCGAATTGCCCCCCGGCTGGTGTACGGACAGGCGAAACATCTGTTCTGCCTGCGCAAACTTGCGGAGGCTGTTGTAGTTCACACCGAGATTGTTCAACGCGTACGCCGAATCATTTCCGGTCGAAAGCAACGCCTGGTACGCTGCAATGCTCTTCGGCCTGTCCATTCCTGCGCCGGACCCATAGTACGTGCCTTCAGCCATGTACCGTTCCTGATCCGTCAGGCGCGATCGCAACTGGAACGCCTTCAGGATCGCTGCGGATGTCGCCGAAGGGGGGTATCCACCGTTCTGATAGCCCATGGCGAGTTTCCGCCACGCCATCGCGAAGCCTGTATCGATGGTCACGGCTTGACGCAGGAGAGGAATTGCCTTCTGATAGTCCTGTTCGTCGTCGAATACACGTGCACCCTCGGTGTACGCCTTGAGCGCGTCATATGAGGCGGTAGTCACCTGGGCGAGCGGCGGGCTGTCCTGGACACTTTTGAGTGACTCGCCGATCTTTCCGCGCAGCTTGCGCGTCACTTCATCCACGCCGCTGACGAGCTGAGACGGGCCGTCGACGGTCGTCTGATACGACGCGAGCACATCGCCGGAATCCGCGGAAACGAGCCGCAGCGCTATGACGAATCCGTTGCCGAGTCCAGTGACGTCGCCAGTGACGAACGCCTTGATACCTTCACGCGTTGCAAGCTGGCGCGCGAGCGTGGGTGTGAGCGGAGTGGTCGGCGGCAGCTGCATGCGCGCCAGTGCGGACGCAACACTCGCCTGAGTGAACAGAGTTATCGAATTCGACTGACTCAGATTCTGGCGTACGCCCTCGGCGACGACGTGTCCCACGCTCGAATCGGTGTGGCTCGTCGCGAAGTCCGCAATGAGAACCGGATCGCGTTGAGTGAGTCGGCCCTCGGCGAGGAGCGATCCAACCGGCCCGATTCCGAACGCGCGCATCACCATGAATGCGACGACGAGTGCGGCAAAGGCACCGAGCGCGTACACACCGCCGCGTGTCGTACGCTGCCACGAAACGTGTGGGCTCGCCCGCAGTGCGATCGTCGCCATGGTTCCGTGCGCTTCGTGTCCGCCGCCGGGCGTGATCGCCGGCGTCGTCGTGAGCGCGCGACGCGTCACGCGCTGCACGTATCCCGTGAACAGGATCACCGGAAGCCCGAGCGCCATCACGGCAAGCGCGCCTGGCATGACCCAGTCGGGTAGACCGATCGTGATCATCGCGGCTCGCACCACGACCGTCACTATGATCACAGCGACCGCGTATGCAATGAGCGCACGCCGGAACGCGCCGGGCCCTTGCAACAGCACCGGCGGAAGCGATGGCACTCCCCATCCGCTGGTTACTACGTTCAGCGCGAGTATCACTTCAGCCGCGCTCTGCGGTCTGTCGTCAGCATCCTTCGCGAGGCAGCGCATCACGAGATCGCACAGTGCCGCTGGTGCATCCGGCCTGAGTGACGCGATGGGTTTCGGTGTCTCGCTGATCTGCGCTGCGAGTACGCGTTGCGGCGAGCGATCGTGAAATGGCGGATGACCCGCGAGAAGCTCGTATGCCATGCAGCCGAGCGCGTAGATGTCCGCGCGCGCATCGGTGTCCGGATCGCCGACCGCCTGTTCCGGCGCCATGTATGCCGGCGTCCCCATCGACGTGCCAAGCTGCGTGAGCGTCGCACCCGCACCGCCGGTGCGCGACGCACTCAATGCCTTTGCGATTCCGAAATCGGTGACGACAGCCGTGCCGCCAGACAGAAGAACGTTATCCGGCTTGATGTCGCGGTGCACGACTCCGCGCTCGTGCGCGTACTGGAGTGCGCGCGAAACGTCGCCAAGAATTCGTACGATGTCGAGAACCTGGAGCGCAGGCTGATGCCCGAGCCTTGCGCGGAGCGATTCGCCTTCGACGAACGGCATCGTGTAGAACGGGAGCCCGTCCGTGTCTCCGGTCGAGAGCAGCGGAACGATGTTGGCCTGCTGCAGCGATGCAGCCAGCCTGATCTCCCGCTCGAATCGCTCCGCGCTGATCCCCGCCGCGAGTTCCGGCGAGAGCACCTTGACGACGACCTTTCGACCAAGCCGAAGCTCGTCGGCGAGGAAGACTTTCGACATTCCGCCGCCGCCGAGCTCGCGTTCGAGGACGTAGGAGCCTGCGAGGGTCGTTTGTAGTCGGTCGAAGATGTCAGCCATGTGGCGACAGCGGATTTTGGGGGGCGAACGTTAGACGAATCTACGGCTTAATGTGGTGCGCGCCAGACAGAAACGCCGACGGCACCGTTCGCGCGCCTCCCCTCTCCATGCAGGGAGGCGCGCCGACCTCAGCTCGCTAGCTCCCGCGCTGCAGCTGCGCGGCCACGGTTTCGGCCTGTCCCATCACGCGCAACAGGTTACCGCCCCAGAGCTGCCCGATCTGCTTTTCCGTGTACCCGCGGCGGACGAGCTCGATCGTGACATTGGGGGCTTCCGCCGCGCAGTTGTATCCGTCGATGCCGCCACCGCCGTCGAAGTCCGAGGAGATGCCAACATGATCGATCCCGATCAGCTTGACGGCATAATCGATGTGATTCACGAGATCCTTCACGGTCGCGCGCCGCGCGGGCACCGGCGCTGGATAGCTGGCGTTGATCGTGTCGATCCGGGCCTGGTATCGCGCGCGCGTTGCGTCATCCATGGAGGCAAGGGGATTCGCGCGTTGGCCACGCGCGACGGACTGCGGCTCAGCTGGCGGGTCGCCAATGGAGCATGCCGCCGACCGTGCAGCCGGGGTCTGGCCGCCGCCAGTGCTACCGGCGCTGAAACCGACCGCTGCCATCGGCAGGTTGTACTGCTGCGCCAGCGCCTCCAACGCTGCCGTCCGTTCCTTCGAAGGCGCGGGCGTGCACACCAGGTACGACGAGAAGGCCACAGTCTGCATCACGCCGCCGTTCTTCTTGAGTGCGAGCAATTGCTCGTCGTCCAGGTCGCGCGATGCCGAAGGGCACAGCGCGCGCACGGCCGAGTGCGATGCGATGACCGGCGCCTTGCTGTTGGCCATCACCCACATGTTCGACTCCCGGGACGGGTGCGAGATGTCGAGGAGGATGCCCCACTTGTTCGCTTCGGCGACCACCTGCTTGCCGAGCGGGCTCACACCGTGCCACATCCACACGTTGTCGGCCTCGCCCGTGTTGGAGTCGGACAGCTGGCTGTGACCGTTGTGCGAGAGCGAGAGATAGCGTGCTCCACGATCCGCGAACTCCTTGACCCGCGTGATGTCGGTGCCGATGCCGTAGCCGTTCTCTACGCCCATCAGCGCGACCAGCTTCCCGCTCTTGACGATGCGGCGCACATCAGCGGCGGTACGCGCGATCTCGATCTGGTCGGGCGCCATGGTCTCTGCGAGCTTATGCACGGCGTCGAACTTGGCGACGTCGGCCTCGTACGCGTGCTGGTATCCGGAATCGGTCAGCTCGCCCTGTCCCACGTAGATGGAGAAGAAGATGCCGTTGTAGCCGGCCTTCATCTTGGGGAGATCGACCTGGCCGCGGAGTCCGGTGACGTAATTGGGCGGCGTATCGCTCATGGATGAGGGGTTGAAATCCACGTGCGTATCCAGCTTGATCACCCGATCATGTATCGCGCGAGCCCTGGCAATGAGGGCGTCGCTCTGCGCGTGCACGTTCGTTTCGGCGACCAGACAGCAAAGGGCGAGCAGGGACAGGCGGAGGCGTAGGGGCATGACTGTCTCGGGGGATGGGTTTGGGATGGTCCGCAATCATCAAGTTACCCCCGGGTCCCGGCACTGTCGAACGACGTGGTCCCATGGCACGTATGTTTTTCAGGGAATTCATCAACCCTTCACCTCTGCATGAGACTTCAGTGAGCCATCGCTCCATTTCTCGAAGTGTCGCGGCACTGTCCGTGGCGCTCGCTCTCGCCGCGCCTGCGCTTTCGGCGCAGCAAACCTGTCCGGCGGTCGAGCCGGGCGCTACCATGCCTCTCAAGTACAAGGGTGGCCCGACGGTCGCAGCCATCACTCCGTGCGACCTCATGACGCGCCTGTACATCTACGCGGATGATTCGCTCCGGGGCCGCGAAGCGGGAACTCCGGATGCGATGCACGCTACGGCGTACATCGCAAGCCAGGTGCGGAAGCTGGGTCTCAAGCCGGCCGGCGATCACGGCACCTATTTCCAGAACATGCCGGTAACTGCGCGCAGCGTAACGACGACGTCGACGATCAGCGTCGGTGGGAAGACATTCCACGCCGACAGGGACTTTGTCCTCTCCGCACCGCCCGCCAATCACAAGGTGTCGGCTCCGGTCATCTTCGGCGGAACGTTTGGTGACACGGCGGCCGAGCTCACTGCCGATCAGGCCAAGGGGAAGATCGTGGTGCTGATGGCACCGGCCGGTGGCGCCCGCGGCTTTTTCCGGCGCGCGCCCGGCAGCGCCAACCCGCTGGCCGATGCGGCGGCGATCGTCACGGTCACGGAGACGCTCTCGAAGCCGCGCTTTCAGCCGGTGCTCAATGACACGGTGCAGAATTCGGGTCGGGAGGCATATGCTGCCAGCCATCCGAACGAAGCCAACGCACGCGGTGGACGCGGCGGATTCGGCGGCGGTGGTCTCAACATCACGGTAACGCCGCAGGTCGCGAGCGCACTGCTTGGAAAATCAGTAGAGAGCGCCGCCCGCGGTGATGCGGGACCGTCCGCAACGATCGACATTCGCGTGAAGACTGCCGCTGCGCCGACGCGCAGTGTCGTCGCCATTTTGCCTGGCACGGATCCCAAGCTGAGCAAGCAGTACATCGTGATCGGCGCGCACGCGGATCACATCGGCGTTTCGGGCGTGCGTCCGGTCGTCGAGCACGATTCACTCAAGGCGTACAATGAAGTGGCGCGCGTGGAAGGCGCCGACACTCGCAACGCGCCCGAGCCTACGGCAGAGCAGTGGGTGCGGATCAACGCGATCAAGGATTCGTTGCGGAAGATCTATACGCCGCGGCTCGACTCGATCAGCAATGGCGCGGATGACGACGGCTCCGGCTCTGTGTCGATCCTCGAAATCGCGCAGGCCTTTGCACAGGGACCGATCAAGCCGAAGCGGTCGTTGATCTTCATCTGGCAGATGGGTGAGGAGAAGGGACTCTGGGGCTCGGAGTGGTTCACGAATCATCCGACGGTTCCGCGCGATTCGATCGTGGCGGATCTGAACCTCGACATGGTAGGACGCGGTGCAGCGACCGACATCACTGGCAAGAACAAGGCTGGCGAGGAGCTCAAGGGCGCGAGCAATTATCTGCAGCTCGTCGGATCCCGCCGTCTGTCAACGGAGCTTGGCGATATCGCCGAGAGTGTGAACAGCAGTCAGCCGGTTCCGTTCTCGTTCGATTATTCGATGGATGCGAACGGACATCCGCAGAACATCTATTGCCGCAGCGATCACGCCAACTACGCGCGGTACGGCATCCCGGTAATCTTCTTCACGACGGGCGGCCACGCAGATTACCACCAGGTGACGGACGAGCCGCAGTACATCCAGTACGAGCACATGGCTCGCGTCGACAAGCTGGTGTTCGACATCGCGACCAAAGTTGCGGATCTGGATCACCGCGTAGTTGTCGACAAGGCGAAGCCGGACAGTCCGTTCGCGCGGTGCCAGCAGTAGAGGTTTCGGTCAGACGCTAAGGATCCGTAGAAGCACAGCTCCGGTGCCGACATGTCGGCACCGGAGCTGTTTTGCATGAGCGCTTTGGTCGGGCATCTCATGGATGTTGCTGCACGAGCGCGCTCGAGCGTAGGTTACAGGTATGAAACTGACCGCAGGCGCTCTGGCGCCGGACTTCGAGCTCGAAAGTACCGCGGGCACCGTGTCACTCGCCGGACTGCGTGGTTCGCGAGTGGTACTCTATTTCTATCCAAAGGATGACACGCCCGGTTGCACGCGCGAGGCATGCTCGTTCCGCGACAGCATGAGCCGGCTCCAGGGTCACGGCGCCACGATACTCGGCGTCTCCAGAGACTCGATGGATTCGCACCGCCGCTTTCGCGAGAAGTACGGCCTTCCGTTCGCACTCGCGTCGGACCCCGACAACACTGTGGCGAAGGCCTACGGAGCCTTCGGAAAGAAGATGATGTACGGCAAGGAGGTCACGGGGACCATCCGCTCCACGTTCCTCATCGATCCGCAGGGACGCATCGAGCGAGTGTGGTCACCGGTGAAAGTTGACGGGCACGTAGATCAGATACTTGCTGCATTCGATGAAACTCATCCATCGGCGAGTGGAAAGAAGACGATACAGTGAAGCTCAGTCTCACCCCGTGCGCGGCGTCGCCTTCAACGCTCGGCAGCGGCCGCACGGTGGACTGAGCAGGACCGCTACGGAGCTGGTAGTGTCTGCGGCGTTCCGCTGCTCGAGTGGCGGCCCCGAATCGTGTCGACGTGTATACGGAGAAGTTGTACGCGCTGAGGCATCGGATCGTCGGCGGTGAGTATCTGCGGGACGGCCGTTCTCAACAGGTGCACCGCGGTCTCGAATCGAAACCAGTCGGCTGATTGCATGTCCGGGGAAAGGAACTCGACCGCTCCCACGACTTCCACGGAACGCCAATCATAGACGCTCTCGGCTTCATGCACCTCGAACGCTGCCCACGGATGATGCCTGGCCATTATGAGATCTTCGCCAAGTTCCGTGCGTATGTATATCCATCCCGCGGAATAGATGTAGTTGCACAATTTCAGCCGCACGAGGTCATGGAAACTGATTCCAACATGACCCACATGATGCCGACCGAGCAACTCGAGCGCCTCGTCGTTCGACAGCTCTCGCAGATCCACGTGCAACTTGGCTCGACTCGGTGTTGCGGCAACGCTATCGCCACTGCCGGATGCAGCGTTCTGTGATGGATTGTGCGTGGATCCGATCATCGTGGCTTCTCCTGTGTAAATTGGTCGCCGGCTTGGTGGTATCCGATTCCACACTGCTGGATTCGTGCCGTTCACAAGTGGGTTGCAAGAGCTGAAGTAAAATATGCCGAGCCCCATTTGTTTCCTTGCATGACACCTTTGGGCAATAGCCGGGAGCTCCGGTCGCTCAGGGCAACGCTCGACCTCCGACTATGGCGCGGTCGACGCGCTATACCGATATTCCTGATTGGCACGCCGGTGATTCTCAACTTCCGCGACTACGACCATACCGAGATGCAAGCTTTCTATTCGTTGGAGAAACATCATCGCGCATTCGTCAATGTGCGATCCGTCATTGTGGCGACTCTGGCATTCGCGCTGGCGGCGTGTGCATCGGCTGGAAGTCGCGTCACGCCAGTAACATCACCAGCAACACCGTCCGTAACATCATCTGCACCACCCTCTGCGGCATCGATCAGGGTGACGACGCCGGGCTATCGGATAGTCTCACCCGCTGCGCGCGGCGACGTGACGATGCCGCAGATGCTCGATCGGCTGTCGCGCTCCGACGTCGTGTTCTTCGGCGAGCAGCATGATGATCCGGAAACGCACCGCTCCGAAGCGGAGGTGCTCGACGCGATCGGCCGCCTCGGACGACCGGTCGTGCTTTCACTCGAAATGTTCGAGCGCGATGTTCAGCCGGTGATCGACAATTATCTCGCTGGTCGCATCAGCGAGGCTGAATTTCTCGCACGCAGTCGGCCGTGGGCGAACTACGCCCCGGCTTACCGGCCGCTGGTGGAGCTGGCTCGTACGCGTCACTGGCCTGTCGTCGCCGCGAACGTGCCGCGCCCGCTCGCATCGGCTGTGGGACGAAAGGGGATGGCCGCGCTCGACAGCCTCACACCAGGCGAGCGGTTGACAGCGGCACGCGAGAATGTCTGCCCGATGGACGACTATCATGCGCGCTTCATGGATGAGATGCACGGGCATTCCACCGGCTCGGGTGGCGCGACCGAGCCCGGCGATTCACTTCCAACCGCGATGGCCGAGCGTTTCTACGTGGCGCAGTGCGTGAAGGACGAGACGATGGCCGAGTCGATCGTGAAAGCGAAGCGCGCGGCGCCGCGCGATGCGATAGTCGTTCATTTCGACGGCGCCTTTCACAGCGATTACGCGCAGGGCACGGTGGAGCGCGTGAAGCGGCGCGAGCCGTCGTGGAACCTTGTGGTGATCAGTGCCGTCCCCGTCGCCGACCCATGGGTGGCGCCGATCGCGCCGGAGAGCGGCGTCGCGGATTTCGTCATCTTTACGAAGCGGCCCTCGCACTAGGCCCAATCACCACGCCGATACACGGCCGAACGCTCAGGCCCGGTGACGCATCGCTCAGCGCCGCTGCGATGCCTCCCAGCTCCGCGGCGGCACGCGGCACGACGGAACGCGCATCGGCTGATTGGTGCGCTGATCGATCGGCGGCACTCGGCGGGTGCGCGAGACGAAAGTTGGATCTTCCGACGCTTCGTACGCGAACAGCGCGACGAGCGTTGCGTTCCGCTTCACGTTGTCGAAGTTGATCTTGTCGTAGGTGTCGCGATTGGTGTGCCACGTGTAGTCTGTGTACGACCAGTCGGACGACGTCAGAAAGAATCCAGGTGCGCCGTAGCAGTCGAACGCGTCGCTGTCGGTGCTCTCGTTGTGTGCGACTCCCGGGAACATGAGCGAGACGTTGCGCGTCATGTCCGCCGGCATGCGCGACATCCAGCGCGCGAGCGACGGCGTGGCGTCGATGAATCCGTTCGTCTGAACGCTGTCGATCTCGCCGGTGCCGTTGTCCTGATTGAAGAGTGCCTGCAGCCCTTTCAGAACTTCCGGATGATCGGCGGCGAATGCCGATGAGCCGATCTCGCCCTCCTCCTCGCCGCTCCAGTGACCGACGAGTATCGTGCGCTTTGGATGCGGGTACGCTGTCTTGAGAATGCGCATCGCCTCGAGCATCGTGATCGTGCCGGTGCCGTTGTCGGTTCCACCACTACCGGAGTCCCATGAATCGAGGTGCGCCGAGAGCATGACGTATTCGTCTGGCTTCTCGGTGCCCTTGATCTCCGCAATCGTGTTGAACACCGGCGATTCAGTTGGTGCGAGCTTGGCGTTGGCTATTGCATGGACGCGCGGAGTCTGTCCGTTCGACGCAAGTCTGGCCAGCAGAGAGTAGTCCTCGCACGACACGTCGAACGACGGAACGTCCGCGGCGCGCGACGATTGAATCTTGTCGACGCCCCAGCCGCGCGACCAGCCATTCGAGAGGACGCCGGCAACACCAGCACGCGCGAGCAACGCGGGAAGTGTGCGACCATCTACATGCGCCGCGGTGAATCTCGCACGCCATTCCGTGGCCGCACTGTCACGCTGAAACACCGCGTGCTGGTACGTCGCCGAATCGGCCCAGCTGCGGATGTCGGCGTCGGGACGACACGTTACTTGCGGCTCGCTGATCAGCACCAGCTTGCCCTTGATCGTGCCAAGCCAGCGTGCGAAGCCTGCACTGTCGATGATCTGGCTCGCGGTTGGAATAATGACGACGTCGGCCGTCACTCCCGCGGCGGGGGTGGCTGCGCTCCACGCGTGCATCGTCGCTTCGAGGACCCGATATCGCGGCGACACCAGCTCGAGCGTGCTCTTGCCGCGGGTCCAGTCGCGCCAGGTGCCGTACTTCTCGTTCCGGGCGTCGATGCCCCACGACTTGTACGTCTTGAGCAACCAGTCGTTGGCCGCGCGGTTCGCCGCCGAGCCTGTGAGCCGCGGCCCGATGGAGTCCATGAGCGGTTGTGCGAGGCGCTCGAGCTGGGAGTGGTGCATCCCTTCGTCGTAGATCTTCTGGACGACGGGATCGCCCGAGGGGTTATCCTGCGCGCGGACGGGGGCCGCACCTATGAGAGTAGCCGCGACGGCGGCGACGGTTGCAACGAGGAGGTGTGATCGCATGGACCAATGGTACTTCCCCGAACGAGGTGATCGCCAGTCCGGTCGATCCATCCGTCCGTCGCGCCCATAATTGGGCTCGTTCACCACTGGCCGCGCGAACCCGGGTGCGGCGATCTCACGGCTTTCTTCGCGCCTTCACTTCGCTCGCCGTAATCTTCCTGCTGTTGTTTCCCCACGATGATCGCTCGTGATTGATGATGTCTGCGATCTGTGTGTTGTTCAATAGACCGCTGAATGGGGGCATCGCGCCTGGATAAACTGTACCGCCGATGTTCTGCCCCTGAAGTCCGTGCAACACCACGTCGATTTGCTTGGCCGGATCGGCGTCCAGCACGACGAGATTTCCCTTGAGCGGCGGGTATGCACCCGGTATCCCCATGCCGGTAGTCTGATGGCACGCGGAGCACGTGGTTGCGAAAGCCGCGGCGCCTCGCGCTGGATCGTAACTATACGGGCCGGGCGGCTCTGGAGGCGCCGCGCTCGCGACGGCCGTCGTTGTGTCGAGTGCCGGCGTCGCGGCGACGGGAGCCGCGACTCGCGACGAGCCAACCGGGCGAACCTCGATGACGCCGAGCGCGCCGACCATCAAGTGCGCCATGTCGTGATCGACGAAGGCGTACTTGCCAGGCTTGGGAATCACCAAATCGAATACGGCCCCCGCACCGGGCCCGACGGTGTACGTGGAGACGCCGCTCAGCGCATGCGACGCATCCCCATCGGGATAGACCTTGTCGAACATGGAACCGATGACGTGAAACGAAGTCCACAGGTTCGGGCCGCCGTCGATGAGGTAGATGCGAATGCGATCGCCCGCGATGGCGACGAGTGGACGGTCACGGTACTGGAACGCGACGCCGTTGAAGACCACTTCGTCGGGGCGCTCGGCCAGCATCCGGTCGTAGTTCGCGGTCATGAGATGTCCGGATGCCTGCTGCGTGTACCACTCGCTCTGCAGGATCACGAAACTTTCGTTCGCAGGTGGAAGCGGGGTCGCCGGATCCACGATCAGTGCACCGTACATTCCGTTCCCGACGTGCAACAGAATGGGCTGCGTCTCGCAGTGGTAGATGAACGCGCCAGCCACGTTCGCAACAAATGAAAACTTGAGCGACTTGTTCGGCTCGATGTCGATGTAATTGAGATTCGGTTCTGTCTCGGCGGCATGAAAGTCGATGGAATGCTTCATGTTGCCGTGATTGGTGAGCGTCACGTTTACCGTCTGTCCCTGGCGCACGTGAATGATCGGACCCGGGACGGTGCCGTTGTACGTCCACGCCTGATACTCGACTCCGTTCGCGATGGTAACCGATTCGTCCGTGACGACAAGATGCAGATCGACGCTGTTGCCGGTGCCGAGAAGCGGCGGCAGGTGTGCATCGCGAGCCTTCGCGATCGGCGCCTGAGAAGCGAGCGAGAGGGGCGACACCGCGGCAGCTGCTGCGCCAGGCGATGGCGACCTCACGTTGAACGCGCTGTGCAGGCCGCCGATCAGCATCACGAGCAGAGCGAGAACGCCGAGCATGGCAAAGATCTGGATGCGCCATGGAAGACGCTCGGGTTCGGACGCGAGCGTATCCGCCGTGCCCCACTCCGCGAACCGCCGCCAGCGCGGCCACCGATTCTCGATGTGATAGTCCAGACTGTAAGGGCTGCGCCCCCCGCGGCTGTTGATGGCGATGAGTGCGACGAAGATCAGCACGTAACTGATCGCAGTGCCCATGTTCGTCGCACCGACCGTGTACGGACCGCCGAACCCCTCAGCGGTGCTCCAGATCAGTAGACTGAACAGGCCGCCCACGATGTAGAGGATCTTGCGCGCGAAGCCCGTGAGCAACGCCACGGCGATCGCGGTTTCAATGATGCGCGTGAGCCATGTGAAGAGAAGGGCGTGCGGCGTGACCAGCGCGATCCACATCGAGAACCAGCCTGCCAGCCAGGCGGGCTGCCCCTGTGCGGCGTTGTGCAGATAGCCTACATAGTGAACCGCGAATTCCGGTGACCACGTCAGCGCCGCGCCAACCGCCCATACGACACCGAAGGCTACACGCAGCCCTGCGGCTGCAACAGCCGGCCAGGTCCTGTGCGTGTCTACGTCAAGTTGCGTTTGTGACATCTGTCACACACTCCGTGGTACTCAGGCCGCCAACAGGGTCGCCTGCGCCGGTAACCGGTGCGCGCGATCGTATGTTATTAAAGTACAGATAATCCTGCGGCTTCGTTGCTGCTGGAGCGGCTGGCGCTTCGCGCCCACCCAAGCCCGCTCGGCACCCCTTCGTATTGACCCACTCTCCCGGCGCGTCCATAATTGGCCTCGTTCATCACCAACGAGGAAGCAAGGCATGAGTGCAACACGAATGGCGATCGGCGCCCTGGCGGCTCTGGTCGTCACGGTACCGGCAGGCGCACAGCAGCGGGGACGGGGACGTCCCGGCAACTCGACGACGACGGATACAACGACGTCGGACACGACAATCTCCCAGACTACGCCTCGGGGCGTGGTCCAGTCCGCGCAGACGATTACGCGGACCACGACAGCCATGCCCTACAAGCCGATGCCGGCGATTGACACTACCGTTGTCACCCAACACACGGCGACCATCGGGGGTCAGCAGATCCACTATACGGCGACCACCGGCACCTACGTGGTTCGCGACGACTCCGGCGCGCCGAAGGCGACCTTCTTCTTTGTGGCGTACACGAAGAACGGTGTGCCGGACGTCGCGCGTCGTCCGATCGCCTTCGTATATAACGGCGGACCCGGCTCGGCGTCGCTGTTCACGCACATGGGGATGGGCCCGAAGAAGGTGGTGTTGACGCCCGACGGGCACGGCATGCCGGCGCCGTACCGCATCACCGACAACTCCGACTCGTTTCTCGACGCGACCGATCTCGTGTTCGTCGATGCGATCTCGACGGGGTACAGCCGCCCAGCACCGGGCCAGAAGCCGGCGCAATTCTACGGTGTCGTCGAGGATGCGACGTGGTTCTCCGACTTCATCTATCAGTACGTAACGCGCAACGAGCGGTGGAATTCACCCAAGTTCCTGATTGGCGAGAGCTACGGCACCACGCGCTCCGCCGAGCTGTCGGGCGTGCTGTTGAAGCGTCACGAGATGTACCTGAATGGAATCGTGCTGCTTTCATCGGTCGCCTTTGCGCAGTGGGGCGATGACGACCGCACCGAGTTCTTCCTGCCCGGCTACGTCACGACGGCATGGTATCACCATCTCCTGGCGCCGGATCTTCAGCAGCAATCGCTCGAGCAGATTGCGCAGCTGGGGCGCACGTTCGCGCACGGGGAATACGCGCAGGCGCTCGAGAAGGGTGACGAAATCACTCCCGCCGAATACCAGAAGGTAGTGAGCGACATGGCTCGCCTCACCGCGCTGTCGCCGACGTACATCGAGCAGTCCAATCTGCGCGTGAGTCCGCAGCGCTGGTTCACCGAGCTGCTCCGCAACAAGCGCGAAGTCCTCGGCCGCCTGGATTCACGATTCACCGGCTACAACCGCGACGCCGCCGGCGAGCGGGCAGAGTACGATCCGAGCGAAGCATCGTACGAAGGCGCCTTCACGGCAACGTTCATGGATTACGTGCGGCGTGATCTCCACTGGAAGAGCAACGCCTTCTACACGGTGACGGCGAATGTCCGGCCGTGGGACCGGTCAGCGCAAGCGCAGGTGGCCGAGACCCTTCGTAGCGCGATGACGCAGGAAACATCGCTCAAGGTGCGCGTGCTGGCCGGTTACTACGATTTCGCTACACCGTTCAACGGAATCGAAGAGACCGTATCGCACATGCAGCTGGAACCGTCGATTCGCAAGAATATCGGATTCGACTACTTCCCGACCGGACACATGGTGTACATCGATCAGCAGGCGAACGACAAACTGCATCACGACGTCGATGCATTCATCAACTCGAGCTACGAGCATTGATCCGTAGCGTGCAGTGACAGTGTTGTTCTCTCCGGCGCACCCGAACGAGTGCGCCGGAGAGAGTCGCAGCTGTCGTTAGTCGCGCAGATAGTGACAGCTGTAGCCGCCGGGATTCTTTTTCAGGTAGTCCTGGTGGTACTTCTCCGCACTGTACCATGTCGAAGCCGGTTCGATGGACGTCGTGATCGGCTTCTTCCACTTGCCTGACGCCTGCACGCGCGCGATCACCTGTTCCGCGATCTTCGCCTGTTCCGGTGACTGTGGAAAGATCGCCGAGCGATATTGCGTGCCGATGTCGTTGCCCTGCCGATTCAACGTTGTGGGATCGTGCAGGCGGAAGAACCAGTTCTCGAGCAGGTCCTGGTAGCTGAGCACCGAGGGATCGAAGGTGACTCGGATCGATTCTGCGTGCCCCGACTTGCTGTCGTGCGTGTCTTCGTAGGTGGGATTCTTGACCCATCCACCGGTGTAGCCCACTTCCGTGTCGATGACGCCGGGGACGTTGCGAAGGATGTCCTCGACGCCCCAGAAGCAGCCGCCCGCGAGGACGGCGACTTCAGTGCGGGTGGCGGCTGCTACGCCTGAGTCCGTTGCGTGCTGTTGTTCGTTCATTTCCGACCTTCCGTTCAAGCATTGGCGCATTCCATAATGCGTCAGTGAAAGTTAAATGCCTTCGGCGGCGAAAATGTCGCTGATGTCGCGACGCCCCGTGCCATGGGCGCGGGGCGATGCCAGACCATGGCCGTGACTCTGGCTGTGACTCTGGCTGTGACTCTGGCTGCCCGTGGGTATCAGCGCGCTGCCGTACGTCCGATTCGGACGCGCCAGACTTCCGGTCCTTCTTCCAGCGCGTCCCACGTGAATTCGCCCTTGTGCTCGGCGTCGAACTGATACCACAGCGGCTTGGGATCGTGATCGTTGACGAGCACGTATGCAGTACCCGGCGCGAGTGCTGCGAACTGGTCGAATATTATTTCGTGCCGCACCCTGGGTGTTTCAGGGCGGACGTCAATGATGCGGTCTTCGGTGTGCATTGCGGCCTCCATTTGAGCCTGGCGTTGCTCTGCTTCGAGTTTCTGCTCCATGCGGGACAGAAAGTGCATCGCGCCATTCAGGCGCTCGGCGTCATCGGGATAGTCGTCTCTCAGCAGCGACCAGCCTTCCGCCGCAAGCTGTGCGGCGGTGGATGGATGGCCCGCCTTGCCCAGCTCACGGCATGTGTGAGCGAGAATGCGAGTGAGTGCGTCCACGACAGCTGCCGTAACGACTTCCGGTGATGGTTCCATCATGTCAGGTGACAATTTGACCCTCCGCATGCAATCTGCAGTATGAACGCGCGAATTTGCAACGTGCATTGGCGGGATGCGGCCTGCACGCATTGATATTCGTGTGCACCCAACGCTCCTGCCTGGGGTATGAACGAAGTCGATACCGACGGCTCCCGGAAACCCCATTTGTGCGCTCACCCTGTTACAGGTGCAGTCTGATGCAAATACGTGAGATAATGAGCACCGACGTAGTTACGATCGAACCTCGCGAAGCGGCGAGTGCTGCGTGGGCGCGCATGCGGCGTCGCGGCATTCGGCATCTCGTGGTGGTGGACGAAGGGCGCGTTGTCGGCGTTCTCTCGGAACGCGACCTCGGCGGGCGATCGGGGGCCGCAAAGCGCAGGAATCGCATCGTGCGCGAGCTCATGACGCCGCGCGTGGAGACGATGGATTCGGACGCGAGTGCAGACTCTGCCGCGGAGCTCATGCGGGAGCGCCTGATCGGGTCGCTGCCTGTCATGGACGGCGATGACCTGGTTGGCATAGTCACCGCTACTGATGTGTTCGAAGCGGTCGACAATGGAACGCGCGGTCCGCTCAGTGGCGCCGAGCGACAGATGTTGCGCGCGCCAAGCAGCAGCAAGCGGCTGGGCGGGAGTCCGATCGTGCGCAAGCGAATCGCGGAATCGAGCGACGTCCGGCGCGAGCGACCGAAAATATCGAATCGGGACAAGCGAGAGCCGCTCACGGATCAACTCCCGAAACGGGAAAAGCGCGGGGCCGGCCGAACCGCCGGGCCGCAGGTGCCGGCAAACATCCGTGTGTCTGGAGTAGATCTGGATGACGAGGATATGGATTACATCCGTCAGCGGCTCGGTTTGAAACTCGGCAAGTTCGCTAGTTCGATAGAGCGCGTGACGGTGCGTGTGAAGGACATCAACGGCGATCGCGGCGGGATCGACAAGGTCTGCAACATCAAGGTTGTGGTGAGCGGACTCCCGAGCGTGGTGGTGGAAGGGCGATCCGACTCGACCAGGGTGGCCGTCAATTCCGCTCTGGCCGCGATCGAGAGTGCCGTGCGCCGGGTTGTGCAGCGGAGGCGGATGACCCCTCTCAGGACCGGTGCGGGAAGGGAGTAGGGGGACGGAGTGGGGACGGAGTGGGGACGGAGTAGGGACGGACTCCGGACTGGTCCGGGCCGAGTTGACCGGCAGAAAATGCCGGGACGGACTCCGTCGCCCCTAAAGCGTCATTTCGTGCCGCTCTCCCGGCGCGAGCCGCCTCGGCGCTCGATCGTGGCATGCTTCGGTGCCGTGAATCCCCTGGCGTTCAGCCACCATATGAAATCGTCGATCCAGTGGTCGCTGCTCGTGCCCTGCTTGCGCATGCCGAAGCCGTGTCCACCGGCGTTGAAGACGTGTGCTTCCGGTTTCTGGCCAGCTGATGTCAATGCATCGTAGAACCTGACGACGGGGACGCGCGCTACCGTGTCGTCCTGCGCCCACGCCATGAAAATCGGCGGCAGGTTGTGCGGGATCGCGGGCATTACTCCGAATGGCGCGCCGTAGATGAGCGCGTCGAAGCTCGGGCGCGTTGCCGCGTTCGGCTGCAGCATGGCTCCGCTCGCAACCATGCCGCCGGCCGAAAAGCCGATGATGCCGACCCTGTCAGGAGAGACGCGCCATTCAGCCGCGTGTTGCCGAACCACCTTGATGGCCTGAATGCCGTCCGCGATCCCGTACTTGCAGGCCTGATCCATGTCGATGTTGGTTGGAATCCCTTGCTGGCGTTTCTCCATCGTTCTGTACTTGAGCACGAACGCAGCGACGCCCGCTTTCTGGAGCGCGCGCGCGACATCGTTGCCCTCGATGTCCATTGCGAGCGCGACGCAATATCCACCGGGCGCGATGATGACACCCGCGCCGGTCGCAGTCGACCGGTCGGGCAGGTACAGGGTCAACGTAGGTGTCACCACATCGAGCGCGACGGTGCCGAGTGGAGCGACGTGCACTACCATCTCCTTCTGCTTCCAGCTCTCAGAGCCCGGCGCCACGCCAGGCCAGATGTCGATCGTCTGAGCGTGGGCGCCGAGCGCTGCAAGCAAGTAGAGCGCAGTCGCGCCGGCTTTGAGTAACGTCGTTGAGCGCATATTCCGCCGTGTGAACAGAATGCCGTGTCTCGAATACGACCGGATATTTCTCGAGTAAGCTATTCAGTCGCGTCGCAACGCAAGGCGTGCGCGAGGGGTTGTGCGAGGACTATTACTCGACGCTTACGCGGTTGTTACGGGAAGACCAAAACCGGGGTCAGTTTTGCCGGTCAGGCCATGCGGAGCTCACGGAACTGCAGCATGTTGCCGTCAGGGTCGTGAAACCTGGCGATCAGGCCCCACGGCTGCTCGATGACCTTGGGCGGTTCGAATTTCACTCCGTGCGATTTCACTGTGTCGAATTTCTTGCGGCAATCGTCGGCGTCGACGACGTCCTCGTGACGCGTGCTGCGCGAGCGAAGCATGTTCAGGCTTATCCGCGCGACCACAGTCGTCAGCCACGCGCGAAGATTCACGACTTCGTCAGGTTCTGCGCGACTGACGCGCAGCCACGCCTCCTGCACAGCGTCGTCCGCGTCGCTCATGGAGCCGAGCATGCGGTACGCCACGTCTCGCAGATGTCGTCTGTGCTCCTCGAACTGCTTCGCGAAACCGGGGTCAGAGTACAATTTTCTGAGCCAATTACAGGGTGTGACGTGCGGAAATTGTACTCTGACCCCGGTTTCTCACGCCCGGGGCCAGCTCGATCCGTCGTCCGAACGGATCTGTCACCGAAAGGATGGAGGTTCCGTGGGCTTCGTCGCGGATGTGCACCGGAAAACCCGCGTCCCAGCATCGCTCGGCGATTTCCTCAGGCTTGTCGACCTCGAGAACGACCAGGGGCCCGTTCGTGTCGGTCACTTCGAGCAGCGTGGTGCCGACGAGGAACCATAGACTGGGCGCGGCGCCCGGTCGCCGGTCGGGCCATACCTGCTGTCCATGCAGCACATCGGTATAGAAAGACCTTGCCGCGACGGCGATCACGTCGTGCGGCGTACGGGTTGCCCGCCACTGTATATCTGGTGCATGCGCGGTCGATGCGCGCAATCGTTGATAGAACATCTCTCACTCCGTCAAGTTTGGTGGACGCCGGCCGAAATGATGTCCTGCGGTCGGGGACACGACTATATGACACGAGTCAGGGGCCGTTTGTGACGGTGCGAGTGGGGAAACGTGGGGTCGGAGTATGGTTTCCCGACGAACTGCACTCCGACCCCGGTTTGTCCTGCAATTCCTTGACGGACGCGCTGGCGACTCGCAGCTTTTCACCCTCCTAAACAATGAGGTTGGAGATGCGTGGACTGTTCTGTGGCACCGTAGCGGTTGTCGGAGTGCTGGGTTGTGCTGCGTCTTCCCCTCCATCAAGTGGACACACCAGTGCGACCAGCTCGACCACCGAACCGGCGCTCGTCCGCGTCGTGGCTCACGACTTCGCCTTCGACAGCGCGCATAGCGTGCCGGCGGGGCTCGTCGCCATTCGCGTCGTGAACAGTGGTCGCGCCATCCACATGCTCGGCATCGCGCGTCTGGACTCCGGCAAGACTGTGCCAGACGTCTATCAGGCACTCGTCAAGAATGGATCCCTGGATTGGTTCAATGAGGTGGGGGGACCAGGCGCCGTCTCACCCGGGGATAGCGTGACGCAGTACGCGGTGCTCGAGCCAGGCAGCTATTCGATGATCTGCTGGTGGCCCGACTCTACCGGCAAGGCGCACGTGATGCTCGGAATGATGTCGACGCTCACGGTGACTGGCGAGACTGCAGGTGCCCCGATCGAGCCGACTCCCGACATTTACCTTCGGGAGCGCGACTACCACATCGCCGCGACCGGTGCGTTCACCGCCGGACACCACGTGTTTCGAGTGGACAACGATGGACCGCAGCATCACGACGTTGCAATCCTGCGAGTACTTCCGGGGAAGACCGACGCCGAAGTAGATAAGTGGCTCATGAACCCCAGCGTGAACAACGCGCCCGTTGAAGCAGTCGGCGGCACGGTTGGCATAGCGCGATGGGGGCACACGGAGTTTGCGGCCGATCTCAAACCCGGGAGTTATCTCATGCTCTGCCTGATCCCCGACGCGAAGGATCGCAAGCCGCACTTCATGCACGGGATGGTGACGAAGGTATCGGTGACGTAACCTTCGTCATGGTCGAGCCCGAAACCGGGGTCAGAGTGCAATTTTCTGAGTCAATTACAGGGTGTGCAGTGCGGAAATTGTACTCTGACCCCGGTTCCACGCTCACGTCAGAGCGGGCCTGTCCTCCGTCGCGAGCTGTGCGTTGGGCACCGTACTCTGGCCCGCCGCGTCGTGTAGCGCGCGGGTCATGAGCTGATCGTTCATCGCGGCGTGATCGGGGAGAACGGGGTATCGCACCACGAACTCCAGGGCGCGCTCCGTGAAGTGCACGTCCACGTGTGGCTCCGGTCGCGACGTATCGAAATCGATCAGTCTCTGGACTGTTGCGTGTTGCTCGTCGATCGCCTGCCGATAGGTTGCATATACGGAGGAGGCAACTTCTGCCAGACGGACCTGCGTGGAGTGCACGTCAGTGGTCGGCGGCAGTGTAAGGGTCACGCTGTGCCATATGTAGTCCGCCCCAGGAATCTGCTTGAACAACGCCTGCGGTTGAAACAGGACGGAGTTGGAAAGCACCACGATGCGCCCGGTGGACTGCAATTCGGGACCCGCGAGCTCCATGAGATAGATACGAACGAGCCCAATGTCGATCACACGACCGGTGACACCGGCGAGAGTGATACGATCACCGGTGCGCACGCCGTAGCGGCCGATCAGGAAGAAGTAGCCGACCACGGCGAGAATGACGTTCTGCAGTGCGAGAGCGAGTCCAGCGGTGAGGAAGCCGACATACGTGGCGAGCGATCCCATCTGTGATACGAATCCCATCACGATGATGAGCAACAAGGCCACCACGACGACTATTCGCCGAAGCAGCAGAAATTGTCTGCGTCTGCGAGTGTCGCGCAGATAACGGAACGTCGCTCTACGCCAGGCTTCCGAAATCACCAGGACCAGCAGGACGGACGCGATGAGCAGACCCAGGCGCCAGAGCAGTGCGTCGCGCACGGTGGCGGAGCGTGCGTCGAACGTTCCGCGCAACAACACCAGCGAGTTGCGAGCGTCGTCGGTGGAGATGTCCTGCTCGCTCAGCGGCACGACCAGCGTGGCTAGTTGCTTGAATTGTGCTGTGGCGTTCTGGAGTTGAAGCTGCGTGGTCAACAGCTGTTGCGGATCGGTCGACGCGCTGTCCAGCGGATTGGCGTGCAGCCTCACGAGCGTGCGCACCTGCGACGAGACACGCGTACGCATGCTGTCGAGTTCGCCGCCGAGGCTGTCGGTCTGGCGGATTGCGGCATCAAACTCGTACCGTATCCGTTTGAGAGCGAGCCACTCTCCAACGAGCGCCACCAGTCCGGAAGAGCTTTGTACGCTGCTCTCGGATGGCGACGGCGTCGACGGAGCTGTCGCTGCCGAAGCGGCCGTGTCGTTCCGTGTCTTCGTTCTGCCAGCCGCGGGGCTGGCCCTCGTTGCCACACTATCGTTGGCACCGGAGCCGCCGGTACTGTTGTCGCGCAGCTCCGGCACCGTGTGCTCGATCTCTTCGACCTGCGATGTCAGAGTGCCGCCTGTCCCCCCGCCGTGCGCCGCGGCAGCAACGGCGAACTGCTGAAGCTGCGTGACGGTGTTCTGAACCTCCCGCGCCAGATCCAGTGCGGCTTCCGCTTCCGCGCGTTGCGCAGTGAGAGTTCGTCGCGCCGGCGGCGTTGCGTGCGCGAGCGACGAGTCGATGGCGGCGATACGTTTCTGGATAGTATCCATCCGCGCCCCGATTCGAGTCGCCGCGCGGTCGAGACGCACGGCATCATCCGACGTATCGCTCGTACTCGCGTTCGGAACCCCGCCGTGCGGCGCCGCATCCACCATGCGCGCGGCGGCGCGAGCAAAGTCAAAGGCCGAGCGCAGCGCCACGAGTGCCGAGCTCCGCATTCCGTCACGAGTTCTGGTGCCGTCGGAGAGGTCGCTGTTCTGCGCGATCGTTTCGATGGTGTGGTACCACGTGACTGTCTCGTGCATATGGTGCAACACCGCGTCGGCGGATGGAGGCGACGATACCAGGGCGGGAACCGCTGCTGTTGGCGACGCTGTCCGTGCAGATTTCGCTGAAGGAGCGACGGCCGGGGCTGTTCGCTGCGTCGTGGTTTGAGCGGCGGCAGCGAGAGGAAGCAGTGCGGCAGCGAAGAGGATCGCACCGGTTGCGAGTCGCGTGACCGTGAGAGTAGCCCTGAAGCGGGTCACGGGGTGCATCCGGACTATGCTCTCATCCCGGGGTCGGCAGGAAGTTGTCGATTTAATGTTTCTCTCCTGCCCGCTGGTGAGAATTCGTGCAAAGGAGCCTGACGGCCCGGAGACAAAGATATCAGAGGTCAGCTGGAGTGCGGATGGGTGACGCGGTGACCATCTGATACGGAACATCGGAGGCTAAGCGGTAAGGCGTTTCCGGTTCCTCGAGCTCAGCGCGGTCCGTCCCACCGAAGGACACCACCAGGGCCGCGCGCGGTTACAGCCGCAATGCCCGCCAGAATCACCCGCTGGGCTATTGAGGGCTACACCGAAGTAGCTCCCTTTTGGTACGTTTGGGGCCATGTGTTGCTTTGTGCGCAACATTCAACCCAATTCCTTTCTGGATCATGCGACCAGATCAGTGAGCAGTATGACTTTCTTCAAGTTCCGACGCCGATGGTTAGCCTGCTTCTGGCTCATCCTCCCGCTGGCCGGTGCAGTGCCGGGCGGGGTCAAAGCGCAGACGTCGCATCGCGTCGATCTGGCGGCCGCCCGCTCGCTGATTGCGCGGGTTGTACCGACCAACGCCGCCAATTTCGAAGTCGCTGCGATTCCCGACAGCGCGGGTCGCGACGTATTTGAAGTGGCAAGCGTCGGATCGCGGGTGATGCTCCGCGGATCATCGGGCGTGGCCATCGCCTCGGCGCTCAACTGGTACCTGGAGCACGTGGCTGGCGTTAATGCGTCGCTTCCACTCAAGCCAATTGCGTTACCGACGCCGCTTCCCCGCGTGACGGCGCCGGTGCACGAGTCCACGCGTTATCGCGTGCGCTACTTCTTCAACTACTGCACGTTTTCGTATTCGATGGCGTGGTGGAACTGGAACGACTGGCAGTCGATGATCGACTGGATGGCGCTCAAGGGAATCAACGCACCACTCGCCGTTACGGGACAGGAAGCGGTCTGGCGCTCGGTACTCGGCGACTTCGGGTTCAGCCGCAAGCAGATCGGCGACTTCATCGTGGGGCCGGCATATTTGCCGTGGGGGTGGATGGCGAACATCGACGGGTTGGGTGGCCCACTGCCCGACAGCTGGATTGACAGTCACGTCACGCTGGAGCGACAAATTTTGTCGCGCGAGCGGTCATTGGGAATGACTCCGGTACTGCAAGGATTCACGGGACATGTGCCGGAGTCGATCACGCAAGTGATTCCCGGAACGAAGATTCATCAAACAGGAGATTGGTCGGCGGGATTCTCCGGCACCTGGTTTCTGGATCCGCAGGATTCGCTGTTCCAGCGAATGGGTCGGAAGTTCGTCGAGAAGCAGACTGAGCTCTTCGGCACCGACCACCTGTACGCCGCCGACCCGTTCAACGAAATCGACCCGCCGTCCAACGACTCGACGTTCCTGGCCGACATGGGCGGCGCGATCTACAACGGCATGCACTCGGCCGACACGAGCGCGACGTGGGTAATACAGGCGTGGTTCCTGGTGTATGGCAAGAAGTTCTGGCAGGATCCGCAGGCCGAGGCATTGTTGGGTGCCGTGCCGGATGACCGCATGCTGGTGCTGGATCTGTGGGGCGACCGCTCGCCCGGATGGAAGGCGCGTCACGCCTTTTACGGCAAGCCGTGGATCTGGAATGTGCTGTACAATTTTGGCGGCAAGGTGAGCGTGAACGGTGACCTGCCGCAGATTGCCGCGAATCTCGACACGGCCATTCGCAGCCCCGATAAGGGACGCATGGAAGGACTCGGCATGACCATGGAAGGTCTGGGGACGAACCCGATCGTGCCCGACTTCGTGTTCGACCAGGTGTGGCGCGACACCGTGCCCGACGTGCCTGCGTGGACGCGCGATTACATCACGCGCCGGTATGGGCATTACAACGCGTCGGCGTGGAGCGCGTGGAAATTGCTGCTCGCGACAGCGTTCCGCTCGTCGGCGCAGACCGGGAATTTTCTGGGCGAGCGACCGCAGTTTTACGTGAAGGGGCGGTCGTACCGTACCGAGCCGATTCCGCCGTACGACGAGCGCATTGTCGCGCGCGCTTTGGATTCGCTGTTGGCAGCCGCGCCCGCACTTGGCAGTAACGACGCGTACCGTTATGACGTCGTGAATCTGACGAGGCAGGTACTTGGGCAGCTCGGGCTACCGTTGGTGAATCGACTGCAGGCGGCGTACGAGGAGAAGAATCGCACGAAGCTGATCGCGACGGAGGGACAGATCGAATCGCTGTTACGCGACCTCGATACGTTGGTTGGCACGCGGCGGGAGTTCCTGTTGGGACGGTGGATTGCCGACGCCAAACGCTGGGGCACGACGGATGATGAGCGACGGTTGAACGAGTGGAACGCGCGCAACATCATCACGCTCTGGGGCACCAAGTGCACCGAGGGACAGAACGACGACCTGAACCTTTACGCGTTCAAGGAGTGGGAGGGGATGTTCACCGGATACTTTCTGCCGCGATGGGACGCGTTCTTCAAGGATCTGAACGCGTCACTGGACAGTGGGAAGCCGCTCGACCGTGCGCCCTTTGCCGCCGCTTCGTGCGAGTGGGAGCAGAAATGGTCGCGCGCGACGACGCCGACGTTCAGAACCGAGCCGACGGGTGAGCCGGTGGCGACAGCGGAGCGGTTGGTGAAGAAGTGGCGGCCCGAGATTGTCCAATAACGGCGTTCAATCTCCCCCGTCCATGACGTAATCTTGGTCATGGCCGAAAACTCAGCGAACTCAAAGGGAAATCCAATGAAGCCTTTCGCAAGTGCAGCACTGTTTCTCACACTCATATCGATCGCGCCAGCCGCGGGTGCCCAGGTCAACGCCGGCGAACAGAAGCCCGAGGCGAGCCTCCCGTTCACCATGACTCAGGTTGCAACCTTCAACCTCCCATGGCGCATCGCCTTCCTCCCCGATGGGCGGATGCTCATCACTGAGAAGGTCGGCCCGCTCTGGGTCGTGACCCAGAAGGGCGCAAAGACGGAGGTCAAGAATGTCCCCGCCGTCCTGCACCACGATCAGGGTGGCATGCTCGGCGTCTATCTGTCGCCGAACTACGCGACCGACCACTACGTCTATCTCACCTACGCCGAGCCGCACGACAGCGGGTCGAGCCTGGCGCTCGCACGGGCCAAGCTCTCGCTTTCCGGAAGCTCGGCCAGCCTCGATGGGCTCAAGGTCATCTGGCGCGACGGTGCAGGTGGCAAGGGTGGCCAGTTCGGCGGAGCGGTCGCGTTCTCGCCTGACAAGAAGTTCCTGTTCCTGACCGTCGGCGAGCGTCAGCGCTTTACGCCCGCGCAGGATCCTGATTCACCGCTCGGCAAGATTCTGCGTCTGACGCTCGACGGCAAGCCGGCGCCCGGCAACCCCCAGGCTGGCAAGGTCGGCGCGTCGAAGATTCCGGTGATAAATCCGACTCGCAACACGGAAACGGCCAAGACTGCGCCCGTCATCTACACGTATACCTTCCCCGGACCGAACCTCACGCCGTCGGAGACCTGGGCCACCGGTTTTCGCACGCCGTACGGACTGGCGTTCGCGCCCGACGGCCGGCTGTGGGAGCTCGAGGACGGACCGCGCGGCGGCGACGAGCTCAACCTGGTCGAGCGCGGCAAGAACTACGGCTGGCCGCTCGTCTCCTACGGCAAGAACTACGACGGCGTGCCAATCCCGAGCCCGGACACTCGGCCCGATCTCGTCAAGCCGGTCATCTACTGGACGCCGGTCATCGCGTCGGCAGGCCTCACCTTCTACGACGGCAAGATGTTCCCGCAGTGGGACGGATCGGCGTTCGCCGCCGGACTCGGGAGCAAGTCGCTTACCCGGATCACGCTCGACAAGAACGGTGGTGCCAACGCTGCGGAACGCTGGGACATGAGTCGCAGGGTTCGCGACATCGCCGTTGCGCCGGACGGCGCGCTGTGGCTGATCGAGGATTCGGCTACGGGCGGGCTGTTTCGCATCACACCGAAGTAGCGCCTTGAAGTAGATCCTGCCTCGTGCCCGCGAGCACGGGGCAGGATCTGATGTCACGGTCCCCGTAGCTAGACTCTGAGCGAGCAGCGGAATCCCCGCGCTGCATAGTAGGACTCGGCGCCATTGTGATATACGAAGACGGTGTCGTAGCGGCGATCGCAGAACAGCGCGCCTCCGAGCCTTCTGATGTCGTCAGGTGTCTGCACCCAACTGGACGTGGTCGTATCGACCTTCTCCATCTCCTGCAGCCGCCGGTACTCGGCTGCCGTAAGCAGCGTAGCACCCATCGTGGTTGCCATTTCGACTGCACTGTTCTTGGGCTTGTGCTCCTTCCGTGCCTCCAGCGCCTCGCGGTCGTAACAGACACTTCGGCGCCCCTTGGGGCTCTGCGCTGAACAATCCATGAATATCAGCTCGCCCGTAGCCGCATCGACATCGACTACGTCCGGTTCGCCTCCAGATTGCTCCATCTCGCTGAGTGACCAGAGTCTGGCGCTGTTGGACTCGAGTCTTGCGTGCACCGCGCTCCATTCGAGACCGGCATGGCGGTGCATGTGCGCTTCGAAGCGGGTCTTCAAAGTCTTGAGCAACTCGTCGCGTTGCTTCCCGGTAAGATCTTTCGCTTTTGCCATTTTCATTCGCGTTGCGTTTGATGTCGGGACTGGTTCGAGATGTGCCGCCCTCGTCACGCTCAGGGACGTTTCAGGAACCGGAAGTAGAAGGCTGCGAATATCAGGACGATTCCTGCGTTTACCGCCAGCCGTTCCCAGAATCGATTCCTGAAGAACGAGAGATCGACTACTACGATCACAATTGCCATCAAAACTACGTAGAGTGCGGTGGCGGTCTGACTTTTCACTAGCTCACCTCGTGTTGGTCGTCCAACTGCTTCAGCCTCAGCCGGGTCGTGGATTCGAAATGGTGCGGATTTCCCCCATCATTGACCGGCAGGCGGCTGCCAGAGTTCCACCTTGTTTCCTTCCGGATCGATGACCCAGCCAAACTTTCCGTACTCGGAGTCGTCGATCTTTTCGAGAACATTGCAGCCTTCTTCGCGTAAGACTTTGACCAGACCGTGGAGATCTTCCACGCGGTAATTGACCATGAAAGGTGCAGCACTGGGTGCAAACTGGTCGCTTTGCGCCGAAGCAATGGACCAGACGGTGGTCCCGGCAGCCGGCTTACCTTCACCGTCGGTCCAGGTGAAAGCCGCGCCGCCCCAATCCTGAACATCGATTCCAAGGTGCTGCTTGTACCACGCCTGCAATGCGGGTGCATCCTTCGCCTTGAAGAAGATGCCGCCAATGCCAGTGACTCGCTTCATGGAACCTCCGAGGACGGGTGGTGGTGCGGGGGGAAGGGCGTGCGTGCGTTTTCAGCGGTTTGGCCCCAAGTTAACCACTTCCTGCCAGATCGAATCGTCCGTCCCTCTATCCTATCCCGAAAAGATGCTGACCAGCCGTCGACAATTCCTCCAGAGCTCACTACTCGCTACCGGTGCACTGGCCCTGCCGCGCACGATGCTGGCGGGCGAGACAGTTTCGCGTCGTGCAGCAGGGGGCCGAGTGGTGTCGACCTGGGATTTTGGCGTCGGCGCGAATGCCGCGGCGTGGCCGGTACTTGCACGCAGCGGCGCGGCGCTCGACGCCGTCGAGGCCGGCGCGCGCTGGGCCGAATCGGATCTGTGCAACTCCACGGTGGGACACTGCGGTTACCCCGATCGCGATGGCGTGCTCACACTCGACGCCAGCATCATGAATGGCGACGGCAGTTGCGGTGGCGTGGGCGCGATCGAGGACATCGAACACCCGGTGTCAGTTGCGCGCGCGGTGATGGAAAAGACTCCGCACGTGCTGCTCGTTGCGGATGGCGCGCAGGAGTTCGCAGTATCGCAAGGCTTCGCGAAGAAGCCGCTGCTTACAGACGACGCGCGCAAGGCGTGGCGGGAATGGCTCAAGACGTCCGAGTACAAACCGAAGATGAATGTCGAGCGCACGGGTATTCCCGGCGACGAGCACAATCACGACACACTGGGCATCCTTGCACTCGATATCCATGGCAAGCTCGCCGGTGCCTGCACCACCAGCGGCATGGCGTGGAAGATGCACGGCCGCGTCGGCGACAGTCCCATTATCGGTGCTGGTCTTTATGCCGACAACGAAGTTGGCGCCGCAACTGCGTCGGGCGTCGGCGAGGAGATGATCCGCAACTCGGCGAGCTTCCTCGTGGTGGAGTTGATGCGACAGGGACGCACGCCAAGGGAAGCGTGCCGCGGAGCGATCGAGCGCGTCGTTCAGAAGCGGCCGGCCGCGAGCAAGAACCTGCAGGTGTGCTTCCTCGCAATCAACAAGAATGGCGAGGTTGGTGCGTACGCACTGCATCCCGGATTCGTCTATGCAATGCACGACGCGACACCGGGACCGCACGACAAGCTGATCGCGGCCGAATCGATCTACGGTGGCAGTGTCGTTCGGTGATCCGGTCCGTGCTCGAGATCGCGGCCAACTCGCTGGGCTCTGCGCTCGCTGCGCAGGAAGGTGGCGCCGATCGCATCGAGCTGTGCGCTGACCTGGGCGACGGCGGCACGACGCCCTCGTACGGCACGCTCGCCATCACACGTGATCGGGTGCGCATTCCTCTGTATGCATTGATCCGCCCGCGCACTGGCGACTTCTGCTACGACACAGGCGAGGTCGACGTGATGCTGCGCGACATCGAGATGTGCGCGAAATTGGGTTGCGACGGCGTTGTGATTGGCGCACTTGATGCGCACGGCGACGTAGATGAGGCCGTTTGTCGCGAGCTGATCTCCGCTACAGAAATGATGGATGTGACCTTCCATCGCGCCTTCGATGTCGCGCGCGACCAGGCGCGTGCGCTCGACACGATTATCGAGCTGGGCTGCGAACGTGTATTGACGTCGGGCGGCGAAGCGACCGCGCTCGCGGGCGCAGAGCGCATCGCCGGATTCGTGAAGCAGGCCGGCTCGCGTCTCAACATGATGGCCGGCGCCGGTGTCGACGCCGGCAATATCCTCGACGTGGCCATCCTCAGCAATGCACGCGAGTTCCACAGCTCGGCGAAAGCCGTGCGCAGATCGGTGAGCCATCATCGCAACGACCACCTGCCGGGACTGCAAGCGGATTGGTGGCAGACCGACGCCGTCATCGTTCGCGCAATGGTAGAGGCGTTGAGTCGCCGGGCCCGAGGCGGCGCGCTCGCTCTCGACTGACCGGCCGGGGCAATATATAGTCATAGATCTTGACAGTCTGATTTATTGACTATATTGTTCACCCCATGACAAAAAAACACCTCTGGTTTGAAGACGTGGCACTTCCCGCCCTGCTGCGGCACGCGCGCGTCACCTATGGAAGCGCGATGCGCCGAGCTCTGGCAGACGCCGGCTACGACGACATCCCGAAGAACGGATTGTACGTGATTGGCGGCCTGGCGCTGGGCGTCGAAGATGTGCCGCTGGGCCAGCTCATCAGGGAGTTGCGCATCTCAAAGCAGGCGGCTGGTCAACTCGTGGACACGCTGGTGACGCGCGGCTATCTGGAGCGCACCGTCGACGAGCAGGATCGCCGAAAGCTGACGATCACCCTGACTGCACGTGGCCGCGCGGCGGCTCTGGTCCAGACAGCCGCGCGCGAGAAGATCGACGCGGAGCTCGCGACGCGTGTGGGGCAGCGCGCCGTCAGCGATGCACGTCGAGCTCTGGCAGCGTTGATCGAAATCGGCCGAGAACGCGCGGAGCTGGAAGAGAGCGCAGCCAACGCATGGGATGAATGAAAAGATTACGAGCGTGCAAGTGAAGGATCGAACATTGGGCGCTGGCTGATGGTGCGACGGTAAGCACTGCCGACATTCATAGTGACAACGGCCAGTGTGGGTCGCCGCGTTTCGTACGAGATCTGGCGTTGCCGGAGAGGGAGGTGCTCGTCGCGGCGAGAGTCACGCGAGTCAACTTCGTGGTTCTTCGTAGAGACCGAATTCGTTGCCAACGGGATCGGTGAACACCGCGAATGCACCCATGTTCGCCCCGATGTCTGTGCGCGGCGTCGCGATCCTGCCGCCAGCGGCTTCGATGTGCTCGAGTGCATCCGAGATGTTGTCCACCATGATGTACACCCGTGTCCGCTCCTCTGGCGTTCGGTCGCCTTCCTTGACCCATGTACCGCTCACGGAACCGGTGTCATCAAATGCCAGGTTACCGTCGCCGCGGGGCCGAACCTTCCAGCCGAAGATGCTTGAATAGAACGCGGCTGAGTCTTCCGCCAGATTCGCGGGAATTTCGAGGTAACAAATCTTGCCGTGTGGCATCAGCAGAACCTCCGACAATTGAGTGGCCGTCGACGCGCTCAATCTGTGGGTAAAACGCGCGGGGCGAAAGCTGGACGCATGTGAAAAGGACTGCCCTCCTATGGCTGGCGAACAGGGGTTCAATTGCGTGGGCCTTGGATCTCCGCAAAACGCAACCAGCGCTTCGGGGTCCGCTTCGGGTCAAGTCTTGCGCCGTGCGCGACGTCGGCGCATCAGCACCCCGAATCTTTCAGAGCCGATCGTATGGCGCTAGTATTGATGCGTTGCAGGCTCGTCAATGTTTCGTTCCCGCTGCCGACCCGCCCGTGAACCCGTCATCGTGCCGCTGTTTGAGCTTCGCGCTCGTTACTGTCGCCGCGCTCGGTTGTGCGCGGCACGCGCCGCCGACCATCAGTCTTTCGGAACCTGGGCCCGCTCGATATCTCTTCGCCTGGACCGGCGACGACGACCGCCAGGACAGCGACTTTCTTGCCGTCATCGATCTCGCGCAGCATGGTGATCGGTACGGAACCATCGTCGCAACGACACCGGTCGGCGAGAAAGGCACGTGGCCGCATCACACCGAGCACGACCTGGGTGCGAGCGGGATGTTGTTCGCGAATGGATTCGCGGGTAATCGAAGCTTTCTGTTCGACCTTCACGACCCGTTGCATCCGAAGGTGGTGCAACGATTCAGTGGCGTCGCCGGCCTGAGCTTTCTGCACAGCTTCGCGCGACTTCCCAACGGCCACGTCCTGGCGACGTTCCAGGGACACGGCCCGAGCAACGAAGCTCCAGGCGGCATCGCCGAACTTGACGCGCGAGGGCGGGTCGTGCGCTGGCGCTCCGCTGCAGATTCGAGTGCGGACCAGACAGCGTTGCGGCCGTACAGCCTTGCCGTCGTTCCGTCGCTCGATCGTGTCGTCGTTGGGCTCACGTACATGCCCATTCCGACTTGGAGTCCACTGCGCGGATCAATTGCGCACGACCACGCCGGCGATCAGGTGCAGGTGTACCGGCTGTCCGATCTCGCGCTGGTCAAGACGATCAGACTTGCGTCGAACGATGCGCCGAACGAGCCACGCATGCTGCAGGACGGTCGCACGGTCCTTGTGAACACCGTTGCGTGCCGGCTGTATCGCGTCACTGGGCTCGACGGCCGCGATCCGCATCTGGAGATGGTTCATCACGAGGAGGAGAGTGGATGCGCAACGCCGGTGGTGATCGGCAATTACTGGATTCAGTCCAACGCTGCCACTCATCGCGTCTTCTCGCTCGATGTGCGCGACCCGGCAGACGTTCGCAGTGTTTCGTCGGTCACGTTCGACGAGCGACAGCGGCCGCACTGGCTGGCGACCGACGGATCACGCATCGTCGTCGTGAACGAGCCAGGTCCCACGGCTGAGCGTCGGATGTGGATGCTGAAGATCGACCGTGCGACGGGAAGGATCACGCTCGACAGTGCGTTTCGCGACTCTGGATCGACGCGACCGGGAATCGCATTCGATCGCGCAGACTGGCCGCATGGCGCCACTGGAGCCGGCGTTCCGCACGGCACCGTGTTCGGCTGGTAGATCGTACGTACTTGTCTCGTGCACGGCGAGGCGGAAGTCGGCAAGACCGCGTTGCTGGACTACCTCGCGGCGTGGGAGCAGCCGCAGGCCTTCTCCGAAGAACTCCGCACATCATTCCGATCGCTGCGCTGATTGAAGTGAGTGGAAAGCGGCGCGCACAATCTGCGCGCCGCCTTCCACTCACTCCTTGTCAGGCCATCCCAGCGCCCCCATCAGTGTTTCGCCTTCGGGGAGCCGAATGCCGCCAAGCTTGTCGGGTCGCGGAAGGTTCAGGTAGTCGTGTACCGCGTACTTGTAATCGAGAGCAGTTTCAGCCTGCTCGACAAGCCGCGCCGCTTCGTCGATCCGTTTCCGTGCGTTGTCCTCGGCGGACACGATCGCATCGAGCCATCGTGCAATGTTCAAATCGAGCGCGAGCAGGAGCGCGAAGCCGACGCCGGCGCCGAGGAGCAGACTTTGTGTAAGGGATGATGCGATCGACGCGACCCACAGGATCGCTGCGACTATTACTGCGCCGCTGAGAAGTGTAGTCCGCGGCCAGGATCGCATGGCGCGGAGCATCGGCGCCGCGAAGAAGAAGATCCCAAACCCAGCTGCGGCATTTCCCGCCAGATTTTGCGCGTAGCTGTCCTGCGGTAACTGGTACGCGGCGTACACGCATGCAACCGCTGCGGCGATGATGACGACGCGCACGCTCGTCAACACGAGGAAGTAACCGGGGAGCTTGCGTCGTTCCGCGGCTGCAATGCGAGTACCCTCTCCAATCTGCTTCAGCCACGGTCCGTCGTCATCGTCGTCGGGCTCGGGGGCGGGTGGCTGCACTGGTCGATTCTCCGTCGCCATTGGGCGTCTCTCCCTCGGTTGATGTGCAGGAGTCTTGAATCATTTCACTCTGCAGCTGCCGCCACACTTTCCGCGCGCCCTGCGCAGTCGCCTGTTCGAGTGCTCGGCGTTCGATCAACTCACAGTCGTGCCGAACAGGCGACCGATGAGCGCCGACGCTCCCATCGCGAGCGCTCCCCAGAATGCGACGCGCAATGCGCCGCGCGTCAGCGACGCACCACCAACTTTCGCCGCCAGCGCACCGAGTACAACCAGGAGCACGAGCGTTGTTCCGATCACGACCACCGAGAGGTATGAGCTCGCAACAAATGCGGATACGAGGACGGGCAGGGCAGCGCCGGCGGCGAACGACACTGCCGACGAAAACGCTGCCTGGAGCGGTCGCGCGGTCGTCAGTTCCGAGAGGCCGAGTTCCTCTCGTGCATGTGCGCCCAGCGCGTCTTTCTGCATGAGCTGTTCGGCAACGTCGCGCGCGAGCGCGGGGGTGAGTCCGCGAGATTCGAAGATCTCGCTCAACTCCTCATGCTCAGCCGTCGGACTCGCAGCGAGCTCGGTCCGCTCGCGACTCAAATCCGCCGTCTCGGTATCCCTCTGCGAGCTTACCGAGACGTACTCGCCGGCGGCCATCGACATTGCGCCGGCGACGAGGCCGGCGACGCCCGCGATCAGTATTGCCGCTCGACCAGTTCCGGCCGCAGCGACGCCAACGATGAGGCTTGCGGTGGAGATGAGCCCGTCGTTTGCGCCAAGGACGGCGGCACGTAGCCAGCCGATATGTGCGGTGCGGTGCCGTTCGATGTGGCGCATCCATAGCTCCATGTGCAGGTCAAACCGGTACCGCGGAAACAACCCGGTTGTGGAATCTACAGCTCCTTTGCGCCTGGATCGCAAATCGTATGGCCGGCCAGTCGACGCGTCAAGAAGCCGCATGTTTGCAGGCAGCAGGGTTATTATTTCACAAGTCTGACCTGTTTTTGCAGCAGGGGTTTCTGTAGCTGTCCCGCCACGAGAAGTATCTCTGAAACGCGAGGCAACATGGTCAGGAGTAAGCGCGCCAAGGCGTTTGTTGCGGGTATCGTGAATAGTCGCTTACTGGGCCCGCTCGGTGCTCCAGCACTGCACGCCACTCAATTCGTGCTGGGACTCAACCATCGTGAGGTAGTGAGTTTCGCCCAGCCGACGCGGGCCGCCGAGGTGGCCCGGATCCGTGAGATCGTCACCGGTTTTCCTTCGCAGACGGTGGGCGTGGACGAGGCTTACATGATTCGGAGCGCGGTGCTTGCGACCGAACGAATACCCGGTGTGCTGGCGGAAGTGGGCGTTTTCAGAGGCGGCACGGCGAGAGTGATTTGCGAGGCGAAGGGTGACCGGACGCTGCATCTGTTCGACACCTTCGAAGGGCTGCCATCACCGACTGCGATCGACCGCGGTTTCGAGAGCGGGCAATACGCATGCAGCCTCGACGATGTGAAGAAATATCTCGACGGATGCCGGGACGTTCATTTTCATCAGGGGTTGTTTCCAGCAACGGCCGGCCCCGTTCGCGATCTTCGATTCTCGTTTGTGCACCTCGACGTGGATCTCTATCAGAGCACGCTCGAAGCTCTCCAGTTCTTCTATCCGAGGATGAGCGTCGGAGCCATGCTCATCTCCCACGACTATGTCGAGTTCGCCGCAGTGCGTCGCGCCTTCGATGATTATCTGAAGGATTCCAGTCAGCCGGTGCTCGAGCTGAGTGGCAACCAATGCCTGATCGTCAAGGTCGCGGACTGACCACCGTGGCTGAAAGGCCCTAGGGCGCCGCAACCTCGGTGGCGATCGGTGTGCGAACGTGGACAATGCGGCGTCCGAGGGCAATCCCGGGGCGCTCGATCGTGCGGTATGCAGCAACAGGGATCCCGATAATGAACACGCAGAACATGACCCACTGGAGCGCCATCGGCAGGTCCTTGAGCACGACGAACGCAAGCCAGAAGACTGCGAGGTGCAACAGGTATATGCTGTAGCTGGCCGTGCAGATGCTGTGCGCGACGCGGGTCAGCCACGACTCGCTCACGTCGCGCACGAGCGTGATCGCGAGCGCGACGGCGATGCAGAATGGCCAACCGCGCGCTGGCAGTTCCTCAGTGGGGTGAGAGAACTTGAAGATCGCGACACAGCCCAGAAGCAGGAGAGCGAAGCTCCATCCAGGAAGTGGCGGGTGCCCGCCCCTCCGGAGAATCGCATATGCGAGCACTCCAGCAACGAAGCATGGGGCAAACGCCACTACCGACTCGAGTCTCCATAGCCCGGGGATTCTGTCGGTGTAACCGTGCGTCACCAGGAGTGCGAACGCACCGCACGCGGCGAATGCAGCAACTACTGCCCAGACACTCTTCCGGGCGAGCAGGAAGGCCAGCGGCAGCATCAGGTACAGCTGCACCTCGATCGGCAGCGTCCACAGCATTCCGGGCACCGGATCATCCTGCGTGATGTTCTGCACCAGCGCCATGTCGGCCACGACTGTCCGAAGATGCGGATGAATGATCAGCCCCGGACTGCCGAACGGAAGCGCGTGTGGCATGATGCCAAATGCCACCGTGACGAGCACAGTCACGATTGCCAGCGGATAGATCCTGAATGCACGCCGGATGTAGAACGCTCGAACCCAATCCGGACGCGGTCCCTGACGCTCGAGCGATGACATCAGAACGAGCGACGTGTGCACGAAGAAGAGCAGCACCCCGATGCGCCCGAGCTCCCAATTGTCGATCGGAGTCGTGTCGAGCGACCACACCGCAAGCAAGTGCGCAATCAGAACGCACAACACCGCCGCAGCCCGCAGCAGATCCAGATTGCGCTCTGGGAGCGAGGCGGCGCTCATAGGGAAGCAACTTACCGCACTCGTCATGCCACTCGACAGGATTCTTTTGGGGGTCGTGTCGTGCCCGGGTCCCCCGTGAGGTCCGTCCTTGACAGGCGGGGTCGATATGTTGAAATTTCACCACGGCTGATTTTTCAACATAGATTCGTGCAGTCGGTCGAATCGGCCCCGTCCAGCAGCCTCGGGCCACTCTCGGCGATGTGCGCGTGGCTCGTCACCAGTTTGGCTACGGCACGGCCGGCGGCGATCCGGGCGCAGCAATCCGCTCCGCCAATCGTCAGCGACAGCAACAGCAGCAGCAACAGGACTGCGGTAGCGACTCGCGCCGAGCACGCGCCGGTGATCGATGGAAAGGATGACGACGCCGTATGGCGTGCCGCGCCGGCTGTCTCATCGTTCCGCGAGCACGATCCGGTCGTCGTACTCCGATCCGCGCGAATTGAGTTCGACACCGCGAGCGACGCGTTACGCCGACAGGTTCGTCGCGTACTCGCCGCCGGCATCGGCGACCTCTGGCTTCAGCGATCGCGAGTTCAAGCTGAACGCGGTGGCGCGTTGGGAGTACAGGCCGGGATCGACGATGTTCCTGGTATGGACGCAGGGTCGGTCGGGTTACAACGACTCACCCGACACGCGCGGTGTGCACGTTATCTGCACACTATCCGCACGCTTCGGCGACAATGGCAAAGCGCCCCTTGTCCCGACCCATGGTAGGCGGATTCAGGAACTCACTGAGAATCATCCTGAATCGCAAACCGGTCAGTACAGCAATCGCGGCGTCGGGAGAATGCGAATCGTAGAAGAAAGTATGGCCGAACATGGTATCGGTGAACGCCGGATGTTCGGAACCGCCAACGGTGAGCGCAATCCGGCTACCGAGTGGCATGATCGCACGCACGCGCGCGAGAATGGCTGCGTGCTCGTCTCTGGGAATGTGAAACAGCGAATCCCAGGCGATGACTGCTGCGAACTCGCCCTCGGGTTCGAAGCTCTCCAGTGATGACAAAATCCAACGCTGGTCCGGCAGGCGACTGCGTGCCAGTTGCAGCATTGCAGCTGACTGATCCACGCCCGTCACGTGAAGCTTCCGCGAAACCAGATATTCCGCTATCGGCCGACCCGTACCGCAACCAAGATCCAGGACATTCGCTCCAGCCGGTGCGTGTTCGAGCAGCAGATCCAGGATGCGCTTCTCGGCGTCCGAAAGCAGCAGCCTCGTTTCGTCCCACTTGTTCGCGATGGCGTCGTACGATTCACGATTCATATGAAAAGCGTATGGAAGGACGCTCTCCTTTGTTCAGGTCCATCGTCCTGGTGCGTCAGCCCCGCTCGGTGCACCCGCACTGGCTGAACAGGTAAGCCAGCCGCGGTCTTGCGGCTCCGCAAGGTGCGAGCTACGCTTGGTGCGCTTCGCAACTCCCGACACCAATCCGGCTCCGTCTCATGCCTATCCGCATTCGTCCGTTCGCCGTAGTCGCCGCCACACTCCTCACCTTCGGCACCACACTCGGCGCGCAGCAAGTACCGAAAGCGATCTATACCGACCCACCGCGCGACGTTCAGCACCCCGCACGCATGGAAGTGCTGCACATCCCCTCGGGCGGCGTGAAGATCAACGGAGTAGCGTATCTGGTCGGCGGTGCCGGTGTGCATCCAACGTTCGTGCTGCTGCACGGGCTGCCGGGCAACGAGAAGAACCTCGATCTCGCGCAGGCTGTGCGACGCGCCGGTTGGAACGCGATCACATTCAACTACCGTGGATCGTGGGGCAGTCCCGGCGTCTTTCGGTTCTCGCAGAACCTCGAGGATGCAGATGCGGTGCTCGCATTCCTGCGCGATCCCGCCAACGTGAAAGCGCTCGGGATCGACACCACACATCTCGTCCTCGCAGGCCACAGCATGGGTGGCTGGGTGACGGTGCTCACCGCAGCGCATCAGCACGGACTGAAGGGAGCCGTGCTCATCTCGGCGGCGGACATGGCCAGTGCGTTTGGCGGAACGTCGAGAGAGAAACTTGTCGCGGGGATGGCCAGCGACATGGAGTCGCTCGCCGGTACGAGTCCCGAGCAGATGGCCGACGAGGTGATCGCGCACAAGAGTGACTGGAATTTCGGTACGGCGTACGCCGGCCTGGCGTCGGTTCCAATGCTCGTCGTCACATCGAACGATGGTCTGGCGCCAATGAACGACGCACTCGTCGCAGCCGTGCGCGCGCGTGGCAATACGAAGGTCACCACCGCGCACTTCCCGACAGATCACTCGTATTCCGACCAGCGTATAGCGCTGGAGAGCGCAGTGGTCGAGTGGCTGCAGAGGATGGCGAGATAGCCGCACTCGCCAGGCTCCGGGGCCGAAGCGCTGCAAGCAGCCCGCGCGGCGACTGCTAATATTATGACGCTTCCGAGTACCACGCCGGCCAACCGAGGGATGCACCGCATGAAAACCGAACGCCGCCGATCCATGTCGATGAACTCTTCCGCCATCATCACGCTGGCGACGCTCACGCTCGCGGGATGTCACCCGCACGTCGCTCCTGCGGACATGGTGCTTCGCAACGGTCACGTCGTGACGATGGATTCGACCACCCCCTCTGGTCAGGCGATCGCCGTTTCCGGCGACACGATCGTGGCCGTCGGTTCGGACAGTGCGATTCAGCGCTACGTCGGGCCGAAGACAAAGGTCATCGACCTCCAGGGACACCTCGCGATTCCGGGCTTCAACGAGTCGCACGGTCACTTCACCGCACTCGGGGAAGTGCTCACGGAGCTCAAGCTCAGGGGCGTCCCGACGTGGCAGCAGATCGCCACGATGGTGGGTGATGCGGCGAAGACGGCGCAACCTGGGGCCTGGATCCAGGGAAGCGGCTGGCACCAGGAAAAGTGGAACGTCTCTCCGGGGCGCGTGGTCGAGGGCTTCCAGACCAACGACCTCATCAACCAGGCCGCGCCGAACAATCCGGTCGTGCTCACCCATGCCAGCGGCCATGCACTGATCGCCAACGCGGCGGCGCTCCGGCTTGCGGGAATCAGCTCTTCGACGCCGAATCCCCCCGGCGGACGCATCATCAAGGACGCCAGCGGCCAGCCAACCGGAGTTTTCGTCGATGGCGCGCAGTCGCTTCTTCGCGCCGCACTTGCGAAGAGCCTCGCGGCGCGATCGCCGGAAGAGGCGCACGCGGATTTCACCAATGAGATCCACCTCGCAACTCAGAACGCGCTCGCCAACGGTGTCACGACCTTTCAGGACATGGGTGAGTCGTTCGCGACGATCGACGCGATCAAAAAGATGGTGGACGCGGGCGACATGCCGCTCCGCCTCTACATCCTGGTGAGCGGGAACGAGGTGCGCCCGGACGACGTCGACTCGCTCACGGCGCACCGCATCATCGATGACGGAAACGGACACCTCACCGTGCGCGCCATCGGAGAGATCACGGCCGACGGTGCGCTCGGCTCCAGAAGTGCCTGGATGCTCCAGCCGTACGACGACGATCCGAAGAACAGCGGACTCAACGTCACGCCGATGTCGCGAATCAAGGAGATTGCGGAGTTGGGCATCGCGCACGGCTTCCAGATCTCGGTGCACGCAATCGGTGATCGCGCCAACAAGGAGACCCTCGATACGTTTCAATCGGTCTTCCAGGAACATCACGTGAAGAGCGACACGCTGCGCTGGCGGATCGAGCACGCGCAGCACCTGAATCCTGCCGACATCCCGCGCTTCGCACAGATGGGAGTGGTCGCATCGATGCAGGGCATCCACGCCTGCTCCGACGCGCCTTACGTTCTGCCGCGGCTCGGCATGCAGCGGGCGCAGGAGGGCGCCTACGTCTGGCAATCGTTGTGGAAGACAGGCGCTGTCGTCACCAACGGCACCGACGTTCCCGTCGAGGACATCAGCCCGATTGCGTCATTCCACTGCAGCGTCACGCGCGACATGGTCGGCACCGATTCGGCGTTCTTCCCCGCGCAGAAGTTGAGCCGCGAGCAGGCGCTCCAGACATACACTACGAACGGTGCGTACGTCGAGTTCCACGATCGTCAGACGGGATCGCTCAAGCCCGGCAAGTGGGCCGACATCACCGTCCTCTCCCGCAACATCATGACGGTGCCCGAAGATTCTATACTCGGCACCAACGTTCTCTACACGATCGTCGGTGGGAAAGTGGTCTACTCAGCGGCGCAGAAGTAAGAAAAAAGGGGGTCAGAGTGCAGTTTCCAGAGTCCCGGCGTCGGGACAGAGTCAAATAAACTGCACTCTGACCCCGGTTTCTCGAATCCGGGGATTGAATGAAAAGCATGGTGTGTCTGGCTGCGGCCGTGGCGATGCTTGGTGCCAAACCGGCGGTTGCATCGGCGCAGGCCGGCGGATCCGTCCCGGCAAACGTCGCGCAGCCGATCGTGCTGCACGCGGCGCGGCTGTTCGAGGCGGAGCCAGGCAAAATCGTGAGTCCGGGCGAGGTGCTGGTAGAGGGTGGTCGCATCCAGGCTGCCGGCACGTCGGTGCCGCATCCAGCCGGCGCGAAGGTGATCGACCTGGGCGACATGACGCTCATGCCGGGTCTTATCGATGCGCACGTGCACCTCTTCCTGCACCCGGCCCCTCCCTCGGAGGGGATGCAGACAGTCGATGAGTCTGCGCCGCAGCGGACGATCGAGGCCGTGCTTGCGGCCAAATCCGACCTGATGGCCGGCTTCACCTCCGAGCGCGACATGGGGACGGAAGGCGCGGGGCCGGCAGACGCGGCGGTGCGCGACGCCATCGACGCAGGTGAGATTCCCGGTCCGCGGCTTCGCATAAGCGGGATGGCCATCTCCATACTGGGCGGACACGAGGACGCCATCGGCTTCAACCCCGAGCAGCACGTGCTGGGCAACTCCGACTACGCCAACGATTCCGAACAGTTGATCGAAACGATCCGCAAGCAGCACAAGGAAGGGGCCAGTTTCGCCAAGATCTACGTGACCGGGCCGGACCGCATGGTCCCCGCCGGATCAGCCCCATGCCTCGGCGATCCCATCTGCAAGCAGCTCGGAATCGGCGAGGAGGCGGGCGATCCCGGGTTCTGGGACTTCCACACCACGTACCAGTACACGGAAGACCAGATCAAGGCGGCCGTGAACGAGGCAGCGCGGCTCAACACCAACGTCGGCGTGCACTCTCAGGGCGAGCCGGCCGCGCGTCTTGCCGTGGAGGCGGGAGTCTCCTCCATCGACCACGCGACGCAGCTCAGCCAGGGCACGATGACCCTGATGAAGCAGAAGGACATCCCCGCGGTCCCCACGTTCGTCATCTTCAAGTACTTCGCTGACCACGCGCCGGATTCCGCCGCGGCCAGACGCGAGTACGCGATGCTCGATTACAAGATCCACGAGTTCAAGCGGCAGGTGGCCGCTGGCGTTCCGATGGCAGTCGGGTCGGACGTGGGACCGTTTCCGCACGGGACACAGGCGCTGGAATTCGAGCTGATGGTGAAGTACGGTATGACTCCACTCGCGGTGCTACAGGCCGACTACCTGAACGGCGCGCGCATTCTCACGTGGGAGAACCGCGTGGGGCAGTTGAAGCCCGGATATCTCGCGGACGTCGTTGCGGTCCCCGGGAATCCGCTGCAGGACATCACTCGAGTGGAGCATGTGCAGTTCGTGATGAAGGGCGGCGTGGTGTACAGAGGCAGCGGCGCGGAGCAGCGCTAATCGATAGGCCGGTGCGGCGTTGACCATTCTCTATCTCTGGCGCCGCAACATCTGGGTCAACATGATCGCGCATTTCATCATCGACGCATCTGCATTCCTTGCGTGACCCCTATTTGCTCTCAGCGCGCGTAGAACTCAATGATGAGCGCCTCCGCGACCGGAAACGGAACATCGGCGCGCGTCGGCGACGTAACAACACGACCAGCACAGACATCATCCGGATCACGTCTCAAATAACTCGGTAGCCTCAACGATGGACCCAGCTCGGCAGAGGCGCGCAGTGACTCGCGCGCGCATGCGCGCGAACTCAACGACACGGTCTCGCCAATCTCGAGCTGGTAACCGGGCCGATCCACTCGCCGTTCACCCACCAGCACGTGTCCGTGCACAATCAACTGTCGCGCTGCAGGGATGGTGCGTGCGAAACCAAGGCGAAATACGGCGTTGTCCAGCCGCCGTTCGAGCAGCATCAGCAGATTTTCTCCCGTGTTACCCGGGAGCGCACGTGCTGCATTCAGATAGCGCTCCATCTGCCTCTCGGTCACGCCATAATTGAACCGAACCTTCTGCTTCTCTTCCAGCCGACGCCGCAGCGAGCTTGGCCGGCGACGCGTTGGAACGGCGCCATGCTCACCAGGCGGAAACGGCCGGCGATCAGCGGTTTTTGCAGAGAGGCCCGGGAGCTGTGTCCCGAGCCGGCGAAGAATTCTAAGACGAGGACCACGCACTGGCATGCTGCTACCGGTTTCCTTTTTGTAATGTGTTGTCCGCTTTGACCGAGCTAATCAATCGGGTCGAGCGATTCCAGAAGCGGACAGTCTGGATGTCATCAGCGCGCGCCACCGTTGGCTCGTTACCGGCTTCCGCAGGCCATTCCAGCACTGCATGAGGGTGCCCGTTGGGCCCTATCCCTGCCAGCTCGCCCCAGACATCCCATCCACAACATTCCGTTTTCCAGGCCATGCTCGCTCTCTCCTCCCTTCCAGCGCCGTCGGTGCTGGTCGTCGGTCTTAAAGACTGACGAACGATAGACTCTATACCTTGGTACAGAGTCAAGGGGGCAGCGACTCCGGTGCGCCATGAGCGGGTGGTGTGTGCTGATCATGCGACGTACACCGACGCCGCGGCCCATGCTGCCGCATCGGTATCCGCACGCCTCAGCGCATCGAGGTTGACTACGACGCTGTCGCCGCTTCGGCGGATGTCGAATCGGTCCAGGTCGCGAGACGTCCGTCCGCTGTCGTGTGCACCGTCGGGCCGGAAACGCGCCTTGTGACGCGGGCAGAATACGCGGCTTTCATTTGGTCGCCATTCCAGCGTGGCGCCGCGGTGCGGGCATGCCAGCGAGAACGCGTACAGGCGGTTTTGCCAGCGCGCGAGGATTACTTCGCTTTCACCGTCCACGTACACGCTTTCCGCCGCAGGGATACGGTACGACCGCTCCGTGCCGCGTCTTTCGTCCGGGCTGATGGTGCGGACGGTGCTGGCGAACGCCGCCGAACGTGCTGCGCCGAGCCCTGCGAGAGCAGCGGCTGCAGTGAGCGCGGCGTTACGGAGAAACGCGCGCCGGTCAACGACGATCGGGCAATGCGAACAACTCTCGTCGGGTTTCCCGTCCAGTTCAGTTGCCATGGCGCCCGCGTTCCTCGACGGCTGGTTTGTTGGCACCGATCGCGCCGGGCAAGGGGTTCGGGTGTGTGTACGCGCTGGCAGCGCCGTGAGTGTACACCAACTTCCCGCCTGAATGTCCGACGCGGGCACCCATGACGACGAGGCCAAGTGCACCTGCTGCACCCGCAATCCGGGCGGAGCGGCCGACGACGCCGGGCATGAGTCCCGCGCCGACGACGAGCACCAGCACACCTGAAAGGGTGAGGAAGAGCTCGGCCGCATCCGCGTGTGCATCCATCGCCGCATCAGGGACGATGTTCTCAACCTTGTCTTCCTGGGATTCGCCCGTCTGGACTGCAACCCACGCGCTTACCGTCAGTGCGACCGATAGCGCGACCGGAACAGCCCACGTGCGGCGCGGTGCCGATCCGCGCCGGATTGCCCAGATGGCACCAACGGCGAAAATCGGGAGGAGAAAAACGAGTACAATTGGGAAGTGAACTATTGCTGGGTGGAGCGGGTCGGGCAACATGAACGGTCTCCGTTGAGTGGTAGTCCACAACCTCGGCTTCTGGTTTCGTTAGCGGTATCCGACGTTCGACGCGAATACGCAAAAGGACGGACCACCCGGCAAATGACGTAGGGGAATCAGATGGGCGATAAAGACGAGCGCGTGCTGCGCCTGCTGCTGGCGACCGCATTGGTAGTGATCATCGTTGGTGGCACCATCGATCTGGTACTGGATGCGCCAGATAGATTGCTGTCGGCGCATGTCATATATGAAGTGAGCATGATTGTGATCGCGCTCGGGATCACCGTCGCGCTCTGGCGAGGGTGGTGGCTCGCCGAGCATTCGCTTGTGGACACTCAGCGCGCGCTGGAGGCACGACAGACCGAGCGAGATGCGTGGCGGGCAAGCGCACAGGCGGCGCTGGACGGGCTTGGCCACGCCCTGGATGAGCAGTTCCATTCCTGGGATCTGACGCCCAGTGAACGCGAGATCGCCCTGCTACTGCTCAAGGGACACAGTCACAAGTCCATCGCCCGTGCGACCAGTCGCAGCGAGAGGACCGTGCGGCAACACGCTGTGGCTGTATATCAGAAGTCGGCGCTTCACGGTCGCGCCGAACTCGCGGCGTTCTTCCTCGAAGATCTCATGCTGCCCGGAAACGCGGGTCAGACCACAATTCTTCCAGTCAATTCCAACAGCTGGAGCCAGAAAACTGCACTGTGACCCTGATTATCCCGACGGCTACCTTCTCGGCTCATACCGCATCGCGACCGCGCCTGAGCCGAACTCCAGCCGGCTCACCAGCTTCAGGTCGACAAGCTTCGATAGGCCCGCGAACAACGTCGGCCCATGGCCCGCTATTCTCGGGTGCATAACGAACTCGTACTCATCGATCAGTCCCAGCTCCGCCAGCGCCAGCGGGAGCGTCACGCCTCCGACGAACAGCCCATGACCTGGCTCTTCCTTGAGCTGCTCGACGGCCATTCGCAGATCCCCGCGGACGAGTTCCGCGTTCCAGTCGACCCGATCCAGAGTGCTCGACACGACGTATTTCTTTGCCGCGTCGATCGTCTGGGCGAAAGGCTCCATCCAGGGCTGCATCCAGTCAGGCCGCGCTCCTGCCGGCACCGGCCGCCTCCACGCTGACTCCATCATTTCATAGGTCACACGGCCAAAGAGGATGGCATCAGCGTGGGCGATGTTCTCGGCTGCGTGACGATGCAGGTCTTCGTCCGCGATCATTACGCGATGATCGCAGCAGCCGTCCAATGTGACGTTGATGGAATATCGAAGGGGTCGCATTTGCTCAAGATGTGCGAGCTTCGCAGGTAGGCAAGACGTCTTGCCCCCCAATGCCCCCTATTCGCCCCCGATCGGTGTTCCCGGCGGCAGCGGGATCACATCCGCCGGACGCTCCGGTGCGATGTGGCGATCCAGCCAGTTCCGCACGTTGCGAACGACTTCAGCGTTCGCCGCGCGATCTTCCGTGTCGGTCGTCTTCGCCGCTGAGAGACTGGTCGCCAATCGACTCAAACGATCGTTGGCCACCGCCCGCACATCTGCCGTCGATTTCTGATCGGCCGCCAGCGCGAACAGCGCGTCGACCACGGCGCGCCTTGCCTGACGACGGACGCCGCGCTCGTACGCCGTAGTCGCGACCGAGTTCGTGTAGACGCCGTCGATCAGCTGCCCGATCACTTCGTCGGCCGACGGCGACGCAGCGTCGCGCGCATGAAACGACATCACGCGCTCGATGCGATCGGGCTGCAGAATTCCATCCGCCACGTTGCCCGCCAGCGCGCGCGCGATGGCCAGCGGATCGTACACGATCCCCGCTGGCGTCGTAGCGAAGCCCCAACCGCCGCCGTATCCGTACGGCGACGGTGGAATCATCTTCACTATGCGCTCAGGAACCGCGAGCTCGCGCGGCTGGATCGTCGCGATCAGCTCGCGCAGCGCTTGCCGCTGCTTCGCAGGCGCGACGACGGTCGCCGGCGTCTGTCCGTCACCCCGCAGCGCGAAGGTGTATTCCATCCCGCCGATCGCCTTCGTCGCCGCTTCGATCGCGTACCGATGATGCAGATAGACCGGCACGAAGCGCTCGTTGATCAGCCACATCGGATCGCCGGGTGCGATCACCGATTCGTTGAACTTCGAGATGAGCACGTCGCGAACTGCACTCTCTCGCGCGAGCTCCTTCACCGCATCGTCGCCGTTCAGCCACCGCGTCACTTCGGGGTACACACCCGCCGACGCATCGCGATCGGTCAGAAAGCGCGCGCCGCCCGCGATCGCCTGACGCGCCAGCGCTTCCTGGCCTGCACGCTCTGCTGCAGCGGTCGGATACTGCGTGTAATCGAAACGAATCGCGAGCGTGTCGTAGGCGCCCGTGCCGTTTGCCCATGCGTGCGAAACGTCGAGCGTGCCGTTGGGTCTGAGCGTCACCAGCGGACCGGGATAGTCCATCACACTGGCTCGGCCAAACGCGTGCGAGATGTAGTTGTGCGCGAGGCCCAGTGTGTGGCCGATCTCGTGCGCAACGTGCTGACGCCGACGCGACATGGCGAACTCTGTGCCGTTGACATTGGGATCGAGCGACGCCATCCAGTCGGTGCCTTCTCCGTCCATCGCCGGCGTCATACCGGCGAAGATGTTGTAGTCGGTGATCGAGCGATACGTGTCCATCTTGAGCATCGCCTTGATGATCTCGCCCGTGCGCGGATCGACGAACGACTGGCCCACTGAGAAGCCCGGATCGCTCCGGTGCACCCACTGGATCATCGAATAGCGCGCATCCATCGGATCGGCGCCTGCGGGGAGATCCTCGACGCGAAATGCGTTGCTGAATCCGGCTGCCTCGAACGTCTTGGTCCACCACGCCGCGCCCTGACGGAACGCGGTGCGATACGGCTCCGGAATACCCGGATCGAGATAGTAGACGATGGGCTTGACGGGATCGGAGATCGCGGCGGACGGATCCTTCTTCTCGAGGCGCCAGCGATTGATCCATCGCGTCTCCGGCTTCTCGGTGAACGGGCGCGAGAAGTCGTCGTACGTCACCGAGAAGATTCCGACGCGCGGATCAAACGCGCGCGGCTTGAAGTTCGAGTCGGGCAGCTCGACGAACGAGAAGTGCTCGCGCAGCGTGAGCGCCGCCGCATCCGGCGTATGACGCGCGACTTCGCGGCCCGGCGCATCGCTCGCGAAAGTCAGCAGCGTCTCGATTTCAGTGTTCCTTGGAAACGCCTTGGTGTGCGGCATGTAGATCGCGCTGCGATTGCGATCGACTCGATACGTGCCCTGCTTCTGGCGCTGAATCGTCGAGCTGACATTCATCTCGTCCTGCAGCAGAAAGTCAGTCGCATCCACCAGCAGCCGCCCGCCTTCCTCGGCGACGATAGGCATGCCGGCGAGCGTCGACGTGGCGAAGGACTCCTCGACGGAGTGTGCCTGGAGCGAGTCGGCCGTTCCGCGGTAACGCGTGTTCTGGCTCACCAGCAGCACACGCGGGCCGAAGCGCTCGAAGCGCACCAAGGCCTCGTTGCCCGTCGTACCGCGATCGAGCCCCAGGTCGTTCGACCCCAGGCCAGTGGCGAGCGTTGGCAGGTACAGGAAATCCTGCCCGAGCCGCTGCACCTCGAGGAGAAGCTTGCCGGTGTGCTCGTCGTAGTAGAACGGGATGAACCCGTCGTGGCGTTCCATCCCCGCGGTCTGCGAGGCGATGCTGCGCGCGGGCTGGGCGGCCGCAGGTTGCGCTGCCGTGCGCTGGGCGCGCAGTGCGACGGGTGTGGAGACAACGACGGAGGCGACGACGGAGGCCACGAGGGCGTAGCGGACAACTCGCATGGGCAATCGAAAACCGGAGGATGGAGTGAAGGCGGCAAATGTGGTGGGCGCTTCGCCCGTATGCAATACTGCCGCTCCGGCATCAGAGGTCAGCCCGCTTGACACTCGCCTCCTCTATGCCAACATTCCCACGGTGCGTTTGGGGCGCCCGCGGGTCCACGCGAAGGACTGAGTCCTCCCTGATCTGAATAACCGTTGCACGGCAGTTTCCGTGCTGGCCCGCTTGTGGACCGCTGGCACTCAGCATGGAGGCCATATGTCCCACCATCAGCTCCCCGAGCGGCCGAATCTCGACCAGCTCAAGCGGCAGGCGAAAGATCTCCTGCACGCCGTGCGGCAACACGATGCCGCCGCCCTCACCCGCGCACACGCGCTCCCCGCATTCACCTCGCAGCCCGATGACGCTGTCACAAGCGCATTCGCACTGCACGATGCGCAATCGGTCGTCGCGCGCGAGCTCGGCTTCGTGTCGTGGAATGATCTCCGCGAAAACGTGGAGTCGATCACGCTCGACTTTACCGCTGCGGTCGAGGAGTTCATCGCCGCCGCAACCGGTCGTCGTCGTGTCCGCGCCGAACGCGTGCTCGACATGCATCCGCGCATCGCGCACGCCAACTTCCACACCGCATTACTACTGGGCGACGCCGCAACCGTCGACTCGCATCTAACACGCGATCCCGCGCTCGCCACCACGCTCGGCGGTCCGCGCGGCTGGCAACCGCTGCATTACGTCTGCTTCACAGCAGTCGGCGCGGCAAACCCCGAGCGCGAACTGGGTCTCGTCGCCATCGCACGGCAACTCATCGCCCTCGGCGCCGACCCCGATCTCCGCTTTCCATGGGAGCATCACGGGGTACATCGCCCCGTGCTGTGGGGCGCGGTAGCCGTCGTGCATTCGCTCCCGCTCGCGCGAGCGCTGCTCGAGGGCGGTGCAAATCCCAGCGATGGCGTCACGTTGACGCTCGAGGCGAGTGGCCGCGATGTCGCAGCGCTCGAGCTGCTGAACGAGTTCGGTGTCGATCCGAACGGTCCGTGGGCGACCGACGGATCGACGGCGCTCTACGCGTTGCTGCACTGGGCCGACAGCGTGGATGGCGCGCTCTGGCTACTCGCACATGACGCGGAGCCCGACGCGGTGTTCTCGCAGAATGGCGAGACTCCGCTACATGTCGCGGCGGCCCGCTGGGGAGTCGATCTCGTCGAAGCGCTGGCGAGTCGCGGGGCGATGATCGACCGGCGCCGGTCCGATGGTCGCACACCGTACGCCGTAGCGATGCTGAGCGGCAACGACGCGGTTGCGGAATGGTTCCGCGCGCACGGCGCAGATACCGATGTGGCGCAAGTCGACCAGATGATTGCCGCAGGAAGTCGTGGCGACGTCGCAACGGTGAATGCGATGCTTGCGGCGCATCCCGCATTGCGCAGCGAGATCGGCCCGCAACATTATCCGGCACTTTACCGGGCGGCCGACCAGAATGACGTCGAGGCACTCGAGGGATTGCTCGCGTGCGGCCTCGATGTCGACGCGGGCGATGAAGCGATGAACATGAACGCACTGCACAAGGCGGCGATGGCTGGATGGCCCGACGCTGTCCGCGTGTTGCTCGCACACGGCGCGTCGGTGTCGGCGCGCGATCGCGAGTTTCACGCGACGGCGCTGGTCTGCGCGGCGGAAGGTTCGCGGCATGCCGCGCCGGGCACCGATCACGCAGCGGTGGGGCGCATGCTTCTGGACGCCGGATCCCCGACGAACTGGACATCGAGCGACGAGCCGTCGGAAGGAATTCTGGAAATCATTACTGCGTGGGCTACTTCAAACGGGTAAACCAGCATTACCCCTCGGTCCTGCGTCGTGCAAAGTGCGCGGCGCAGGATCGGATCCCGCATCGAATGCGTTGAGTGCGTTCAGATGGTCGCGATAGACGAACGTGATCCATCCGACGTTCGAACGGGCCTGGCAGCGCGGCCCGAAAGATTTTCGACGGTGCTGTCGGATCGGGGCAAGTCTGTTCGTTGTAGTGGTGAGACTGATTGGAACACCACGCCCCACTACGAGGAGAACAGACCAATGCAGCGAACCAGGATCCGCTCGATCGCAATCAACACGATCGCAGTACTCGCCGTGCTCGGCGCGGCGAATTCAGCGAGGGCGCAGGGCGGCGCGACGACGTATCCGCGCATGGCTCCGGTCGAGCAGTATCTAATGGACCGGACCGCGGAGATCGCGCTGGCGCGCACCGCAGCGCCGGCCTCCATCTCACGCGACGCGGCGGTGCTGGTGCTCGGTCGTCACGGCTTCGAGACCGCGGTCGCGGGGAAGAACGGCTTCGTCTGCTTCGTTGATCGTGGATGGAGCTCCGCGCCCGATCCCGACTTCTGGAATCCGAAAGTGCGCGTTCCACAGTGTGAGAACGCACCGAGCGCGCAGTCGCATCTTCCAATTATTCTGAAGCGAGCGGCGCTGGCGCTGGCGGGACGGACGAAGGATCAAGTGGAGAAGGCCACGACGACGGCCATCGCCACGAAGGAGCTGCCGCCGATGGCGCCCGGCGCGATGTGCTACATGATGTCGAAGCAGGGATACGCCGGCGACAGCAGCAAGCACTGGCCGTCGCACATCATGTTCTTCTATTCGCATTTCGATCCGGCCAATTGGGGAGCGAATCTGCCGGGGTCCCCGGTGCTCGGGATGGAAGACACGGTCAACCACCTGACGGGGTTCGCGATTCCCGTGCAGCACTGGTCGGATGGAACGCCCGCCCGCTGAGCGGAGCTGCGCAGCGAGATTTCGGGAGTGTTGTCGGATCGAGGGCGGTCCGTACGTTGTAGGAGTGAACGGGCCGCATGCGCGCCCCAAACCCAGGAGAAGTTCGAGATGCATTATCTGCTTTCCGTGATCGCCGAGGGTGCCAGTCTCGCTGACGACGCCGAGATGGCTGCGATCGACGTCTTCAACGAGCGACTCCAGGCGAATGGTCACTGGGTCTTCGCTGGCGGGCTCGGCACCCCGGACACGGCCACCGTGATCGACAACCGCCGCGGCGAGGAAGTGTTCACCGACGGGCCGTTCGTGGAGTCGAAGGAATACCTCGCCGGCTTCTGGATCATCGACGCGTCCGATCTCGACGTCGCGCTCAAGCTCGCCGCCGCGGGCTCCAAGGCGTGCAATCGCAAGGTCGAGGTTCGGCCGTTCCTTTCCAACCCTGAGTGATGGACGTCCAGGAAGCGATCACGCGCGCGCACCACGAGGAGTGGGCCCGCGTGGTCGCCGCCCTGGCGAAGCGCTTCGGCAATCTCGACGTCGCCGAAGAAGCAGCGGCCGAGGCATTCGCGACCGCGGTCGTGAGGTGGCCGTCGGACGGCGTACCTCCAAATCCAGGCGCGTGGCTGATGACCGCGGCCAATCGCAAAGCCATCGACTGGATCCGACGCGAGAACAAGCGCGACGGCAAGCAGAGAGAGGCGCAGATGCTCTACATCGACGACGAGCCCGAGCCGCTCGATGCGATCGGGGACGAACGGCTGCGGTTGATCTTCACCTGCTGCCATCCGGCGCTCTCGATGGAGGCGCGCGTCGCGCTCACGCTGCGCATGGCAGGCGGGCTGACGGTGGCGGAGATCGCTCGCGCCTTCTTCGTGCAGGAGACCGCGATGGGGCAGCGGATCACGCGCGCGAAGGGGAAGATCCGCGTCGCTCGCATACCATATCGCACGCCATCGGTGGAGGATCTTCCCGGGCGGGTCTCTGGAATACTCGCCGTGCTGTTCCTCGTCTTCAACGAAGGCTACCTGGCGACGGGACCCGACGCCGATCCGATCCGTCCTGCGCTCACCGCCGAGGCGATCCGGCTCACGCGGCTCGTGCACGTGCTCATGCCAGACGACGGCGAGGTGGCCGGACTGCTCGCGTTGATGCTGCTCATCGAGGCACGCAGGACGACGCGAGTTTCCGAGCGTGGCGAGCTGGTCCCGCTCGGAGAGCAGGATCGTGCGAGCTGGGATGCGGCGATGATCGCCGAGGGACATCGATTGGTGCGCGAGCGACTGGCTTCCGGCGTGGCTCCGGGGCGCTACCAGATACACGCGGCGATCAACACGGTGCACACCTCCGTCCGACACGTGCGGGATACTGACTGGTCGCAGATCGTCGCGCTGTACGATCAGCTCGCTCGCATCGATCCGTCGCCGGTCGTCACGCTGAACCGCGCCATCGCGGTCGCCGAGGTCGATGGGCCGCGAGCGGCGCTCGCGATCGTCGACATGCTCGATGACACGCTCGCCGGCTATCACGCCTACCATGCGACACGCGCCGACCTGCTGCGGCGGCTGGGATCGATGCCGGAGGCGCGCGCGGCGTACGACAGGGCGATCGAGCTCTCGGGGAACGCGGCCGAGAGCGCGTACCTCGCGCGTCGACGCGAAACGTTGGAGTAGCTCGCGGACGTACGAGGCAGCAGGGATGATCGGGCGGCCGGCGCGTTGCCGGCGTTTGTGAAAGTGCGCCGTGCGTCGCTTCCGGTCGTTGCAGTGTTTCGCCAAACGCTGCGGTGCTTCGACCGCACAGTCGGCGACGAGTTCGGTATCAAATAGTCGCGCGTGAGCCGGATCGATAGCAACTCAGAGTGTAAGCGCGCGGGGGGCAAGACCTGACACCCGTTTCCGGACCCCCATTTCACGAACCGATCAACTGTCATGGGACATGATTCCGGCGTCGAGCTGATACTGGCTGCCTTGCCGAATCAGCAGCGGTGCGCTCCTTCGCAAGTTGTGCCTCGAAACTTTTGCGTGCGTCCTTCGCGACAGCGCGGCATCCCGCGCGATCCACCAGTGCATCAGCGTCGCCCTGCTCGCGCCTGGTCACGCGTTCCCAGAAATTCACCACGCCGGGATGCGGAGCGAGCGGGATGTCGCAAGGCAGTGCCGCGACCATCGCGAAGCTGTACTCGAAATCCTTGACGATGTCCGGGTACTTCGGGTTGTCGATCAACTTGTAACCAGGCGCCGACACGCTGCCGATATCGACCATATGCAGACAGCGCTCGCCCTCGCATGACGTCCACGTCCAGGTCGTGTTGCCTCTGGTGTGGCCCGGTGTCGAGTGAGCAGTCAGTACCAGGTCGCCCACGCGTATAGTCTCGCCATCACTGACCGTGCGCGCGACATGGACCGGCGGAAACGGCAATCTGTCGCCGTACTGCGGATCGTCGTGACCGCCGCGCGCCAGCAAGGCGGTATCAGCGGCGTTCGCGATCACCTGCGCGCCAGTGGCCAGAGCGAGTTGTGCGATGCTGCCCGCGTGATCGCAATGCGCGTGCGAATTGAGGATCCATTTGATGTCGTGGAGATCGATCCCCAGCTCCCGGAGATTCGCTTCGACCAGTGCGCCGTCGGTGGGCACTCCGCCGTCGATCAGAACATCACCCGTACTCGTTTTTACGAGCAGCACGGTGATGCCACGAGGTCCTACATACCAGGTGTTGCCGTAGATCTGAAACGGCTTCTGCGGAGCCGTCCACGAAGGATCGCTCGCGCATGACAACACGCTCGCAGCATTCGCCGGCTGTGCGGATGGAGTCTGTGCATACGTACTCGGCGCGATCAGGCTGGCAATGAGAATCGCGGATATCGACAAGCGCATTGTGGAAAAACCGGGGTCAGAGTCCAATTTCGGGAAAACCGGGGTCAGAGTCCAGTTTCGTGCCACCAGGCGCTGGAACCCAGGAGAAAAAATGCACTCCGACCCCTGTTTCTACATGTCCTGATCCCGTCCTCACTTCTTCGGATGAGGTTCTCCCATGTTGGAGACGCTATACCAGACGATCTTCATCGATCCATCGCTCTGGCGTTTGAACTCGGCGATGAAGTTCGTTTTGTGCGTCATCACCACACCTGCATTGCCGTTGTCTTCGTCATAGATGCCACGGTAGACTGCCAGGTCTCCGCTACGGGCGACATCCACGGCCTCATCGATCAGATGTACGTGCCAGTGAGGGTCGCGCGCAAAGCCGGTACTGAAACCGTCTCTATCCGCTTTGATCCCGGTCCTCGACGGACTGCCGCATTCCATGGAAATCACATTCGGTGCGTCGTAGGCCGTTGTCCTGACTGCGTCATGACCATTGAGGCCAGCGACCAGTTGAGCGACGTCTCTCTTGATGGTCGCCTCGATCGCGGTCTTGCTGGCCTGCGCAGCTACTGCAGATGAGTCTGTCCCCGCGAGCGCGAGGACGATCAGGAGTAGAGTCGGTCTCCAATGTGCGTGTGAGCTCATTTGACACCTCCGATAGAGTAAGTATCACCGCAAACCAGTGATCAGGGCAGAGTATGGTTTTGCTGAGCCGAGGCGTTGGAATCGACTGAAAAAGATACACTCCCGACCCCTGTTTCTCCCCTTCGTTCGCAACGCATCCGCGGGGCGATGAGCTTGATATCAGAACAATACAGGAGTTGTTCGGCCACAGTGATCTCAGCACGGCCATGACCCGCGCGCAGCTATTGAACAAGGTTGGCCGCGGCGTGCGAAGTCCGGCAGACGGCCTGACTCTGGAGGAGTGACGGGAGGTACAGCGTGGTGTCGCTCATTTGGTCTTATACTGCATTCTTCGCAGTATAAGACAGACTCTGAACGACCGCGCGACACATACGAAGTATGTGGTGCGCCACGAGTTAGATCTTGCGCAGATGCGAAGGGGGAGCATCTTATACTGCGTGCTTGCAGTGTTTTTGAAGCAGAACTTTGCGGTCTAATATGCGTTAGCCAGCGACACATATCGCCTCGGTGGCCGAACCGGATGCCCAATGCTGTCGTCGTGAGAAGCTTCGAGCCGGCCGACGCCGTCGCCGTATCATCGTTGATTGCCGCGACGATGCGTACGTCTAACGCCGGCGATTACCCGGCCGATCGCCTCGAGGCGCTGATCGCGTACTTCACACCAGGCAAGCTGCGGCTGTTAGCGCAGGAACGCGATTGTCTGGTCGCCGTCTGCGGAGGCGAGGTCATGGCGACGGCGGCGCGCGAGGGGAACGAGCTTGCGACCTTCTTCGTGCATCCGGAGTGGCAGCGCCGCGGCGTCGGCACGCGCTTACTGGAGCAGCTCGAACGAAACGCGCGAAAGTCCGGGGTCGGCGAGTTGCGCGTCGATGCGAGTATCACCGGGGCTTGCTTCTATGAGCGGCATGGGTATCAGCGGACGGGCGCGTCGCTCGCGGGCACGGCGGGCCCGCAAATTACGCTGACGAAACGCATCACGGAGCCGTTGGCTAACGAACGCTGAAGCTGACGGGCGATTTAAGGATTGCGAATGCTGCGCATTCGCTTTTATTGTACTCGCCCGCAACTTAGCTAAGGCGTTACGCCACACACAAACTTCACAACCGCCGTCCATCCCCAGAAGGAGCACCATGGCCAAATACCTGATCTCTTTTCCAAGCGCGGCGATGATTGTACCCGATGGCGAATGCGAAGCCGTAGGCCGCGCCGCGCACGCTGTGATCGACGAGGCGAAAGCCGCCGGTGTTTACGTCTTCGGCGGCGGAATCGACGAAGACGTACCGCCCGTGCTCGTCTCTGCCGACGGCACGGTTGCAACGGGCGGCTATCCCTGGGCGCCCAAGCTCGACGGCGGCTTCACCGTGTTGGAGCTGCCTTCGCGCGATGAGGCCATCGTGTGGGCGGCGCGCATCGCCAGGGCCTGTCGCTGCGACCAGGAACTGCGCGTCTTCGGGTTCGACCCGCAGTCCTGAGGTCAGTGTAAGAACCGGGGTCAGAGTACAATTTCCGGGAACCAACCGCGGGCGCGCGGAAATTGTACTCTGACCCCGGTTTTACGTGGTACGTCTGGCGCGAAGCTTCAGCCACAATCCGCGCGCCGAGAGGATCGCGGTGAACCAACCCGTCGCACTGAGTGCGAACAGCGTCCATACGAAAAAGAAGCCGCCGTTCTTGGGGACTATACCACCCTTCGAGTGCATGACGATCATCGCTGCCCCAGCCAAACCACCAAGCAGCATGATGACGTACCCCAGCGCCCGATCGGACAACATGAGCGTCCCGTAGAGCCACACGACGAAGATGATGACCGGAATGGGGAATGCGACCGCTCCGTCGGGCTGCAGGAGTACGTCGTCCGTCAGGTGAAACATGACGAGGAGAAGCGTGAGCAACGATGCGACGGTCAGCATGACGCTTGGTTTCATCGGGCGCTCCGGGCGTAATGGTTTACCTGATCGGGATCATGTCCTGCGCTGTGCGGCAAGTCACTGCACCCTGGCGAGATAGCTCGCCAGGGTGTCTGGGAAAGCGGCTTCAACGGTGCAACGAATCGAGTCGTTGCGCCAGACGATAAATGCCATTGGCTGGTTTCAATAAAGTCTGCCCTGATCCCGTATTTCGCCTACCGCCCTCCGCGCTCCGGCCGGCCACCAGCATTCCACGCCGGCTTGAAGTCGCTCGTCGCGAGCCACCGCAGTGGATCGATCAGACTCTGAATCGCAGACGTCATGAAAGGAATGTTGAGATTCGAAAACTCATCATCCGGCTGATGATAGGTCGGTGGTGTTCCCCAACCTGCTGCGGTGTGCGCCACTACTCCCTTCAGCGCGAGCGCATAGTTGTCCGAGCGCTCGAAGAAGTGCTCCTCCGGGTACGGATCCGGTCCGAGCAACGCACCGTGTGCCTTGAGCGCGGGTCCAAGATTCGATCGCTCCCATCCAGTGAACAACAACGTGCCCTTGGACGTCTTGGGATCCTGATTGCCGATCATCTCGAATTCGACATTCGCAACGAGACTTGTCAGCGGCACCGGCGGATGCTCACCGAAATATGTCGAGCCGAGCTCGCCAATTTCCTCGCTACCGTAACAGACGAACAGAATGCTCCGTCGGAGCCTCGGGCCTGCCGCGAGTGCATGCGCAAGCTCCATCACCGCCGTAGTTCCGGCCGCGTCGTCGTTCGCTCCGTTGTAAATCGAGTCGCCCTTTACCGGTCGTCCGATTCCCAGATGGTCCAGATGCGCAGAAAGCAGAATCGTTCCGGCCGACGGATCGGTACCCTGCAGATATCCAATCGCGTTGTACGTCATGCGTGGTTCAGCCTGCGGCGCAACCTGTACCGCGAGAGTCGCGGGCGCGCCATCGTTCTCACTTGCGACCCGAGCGGCTGCAGCAGCCGTGAGCACGACGACATTCCGTGCAATTGCTGGTTGCGGGCTGTCCTTGAGCCGAACGCCTACGCGAGTACGTCCGCCCAGTTGCGTGGACATCGCGTCCGTCGCCGGACTCGCTGGTACCAGCACGACAGCTGCACCAGCGCGAATCAGTTGCGTCGCCAAGCCCATCGCTTTTAGTGGATCGCCGCCAACGAGAACGACCGCGCCTTTGGCGTGCGCCTGCGCCAGATTCTCGGGCAGGACTTTCACCAACGTTGCGGTTACGGGAACGCCGGAAGCGATGAGAAGATGAAAATCATCGCCTTCCTTCAACGTCACGTTGCCAACTGTGAGCGTTGCATTACCCGACAACGTTGGCGATACGACTTCAGCGCTCTGTATGTATCCCGTCATGCCTGGCGCGGTCTTCAGCCCATAGGCCATGAACTCGGAAGCAACGTAGGTTGCCGTAATCTGTTCATCGCGAGTCGCGCTTCCGCGACCGTGCATCGCATCGCTCGACAGAAAACGCTCGTGCGCCGCCACCCACTCCGGTCGCACAACCCACGCCGATTTCTTTTGCGCTGCGCTGCGTGAACTCGGCGCCGCGGCACTCTTCTGCGCCACTGCCTGCGTGAAAGGCAACAGCGCGCTCACCGACAACGTGACCAGCAGCCGCGCGAACGACGAACGATGCCCTGCTATTTGACGCTCCTCCATTATCCTGACTCCGATTGCGTTTGATACCGATCGATAATTCCACGCCCGCTCCATATTCCAGTCGAGCGGCGTTCTGACAGCTATATAGTACCATTTCAGCGACCGACCGGCTGGATTCGCGCCATGCCACCACAGCCAAGCTCACGCTCAATGGAGTAGCAGTCACCGAGTGTGGCCTGAAGCTGTTCGCGGAGGCCGACTGCCGTCATCGGTGAATCGCGATGGCATTCTGAGCCCACTGGCCGGGGTTGAGCGTCATTGCCGTTACGTGGGCACCGGACGACTCGAACAACACACGATCCTGGCGCGGTCCGGCGATGAGGAACTCGTGCGCAGCCACCGGTATCAGCGTGTTGCCTTTCTGCGAAAAGAATATTCCACCGCTGCCAACCAGCGTCGTGTGCAGATGATCGCCCTCGCGCGCCACAGTCACGCGCGTGCCCGAGGGGAACTGGTAGGTACCGATAGTCGAGTCCAGTTCGGACGCCGGAATGCGGATCGGAGCAGTGGGGCGCACAGGATCCTGCGGTGGCACGCTCGCTAGAACTGCATCCCACGCGGTTTCGGACGCAATCGTGCTCAGATCCAGAGCCGAAAGTGACGGGTTGTCTACCTCATCGGTAGTGACGGCGAACAGCGCATCGCCATCGTCGGTAGTGCTGAACGGCTGGATGGCGCGTGACATCGACATGTGAACCTGAATTGCCAGACGCTGCAGCTCGCGCACTTCCAGTTTTTGATTCGTCACAACGAGGGTAATGGTCGTATTACTGCTGAGGCCCGCGGATTCAATCGGACCGTCGCTTACGCTGGTGGCGCTAGGTGCATTCAGCTGCGGGAGACGGCGCGCGAGAGCGTCCTCTATGGTGCCGCAATTCTCCGTACTTGGCGCATACGAACACCGTACCCGTCGGCCACGACGATCGACCACGGCACCCACTGCGTTCACTACCGTGAAGACCGCGATTTTGGTGGGCCCGATCTGCCGGAACGCGCCACCCTGGCCCGAATGTGGCCAGTCACGACCGCCGGTGGATTTGTCGGTAAAAAAATAGCCTTCCATCGCGGACCTGCCGGCGCCGCGCGGGCCCAGTGGGAAGCGTCCCTCAACCGCTGCGTTCAATGCAGCTGCGCCGAGGGCCTCATCGGGTGTTACGGTTGAGAGCCGGCGACCCGCGATGTCATAGATGATCGCACCTGCGAACCATGCCGCCGTTCCCCACTGACCATCGCGCACTCGTTGTGGTTTGAGCGCCGCCGCCGCCCCTGTCGCGGCTGCAAGCCCGTAAGCGGAGCCGCCCGAAAAGACAACACCATCCAGTCGCCGCTCGCGGATACCCAATCGCAGTGCGTCGGTGAAGATCGTTCCTGGCGCGCCGCCTCGTACATCCACGGCGCCGACCACCTTTCCCGGAAAATAAAACACAGTCGTTCCGGTGGGCCCTTCGTCATACTCGGCCACACCGATGCGCATCCCGGGGAAGTCGAACGTCAACGCCGGGCCGTCAGGGTTCACTCGCGGAACGGGTACTGAATCCTGTGCGATGATCGCCGCAGGAAGGAGCATCAACGATGCAAGAACGATTCGCATGACGAGAGCGTGTGTGTGATCGGAGCAACTAGCCGTCGGCGGTTCTCAGAATCTACGACTTTGCCATCGCGCCGTTTCGTGCGGGAGTCTGGGCTCTCGCGGGTACTAGCAAACCGGGGTCAGAGTACAATTTTTCGAGTCTCACGATCCTTGCGTGGCCGTCCCGCCTTTCCTGGGCCTGCGCGGCGTCCCAGCTTCGCTTCGATCCCTGCACGAAAGGTATCCGGACCGAGCGCGTGCTGGCGTTGCAGCTGCAGACGGATGGCATGAAGGTCCTGCTCCGAAATGGCGCCGCTGACCATTGTCCGATACGCCGCGCGCCGCGTTACGGCATCGTCGCCGAGCGCGAGGTAGGTCGGATGCGCGCGAATCGCCGGATCCCGGGCACCGAATGCGTTGGCTCCATAGCTCGACCAGCGATAGTCCCTGGGCTCTGCCACCATCTGCGCCCGCACAGGATTCAGTTCGATGTAGCGATAGCAACAGAGCAGGTAACTGTCGCTATCCACCAGAGATGCCTTGTAACGTCCTTCCCACAGCGTCCCTGTGCGGTGATAACGGTCGTTTACGTAACGCACGTAGCGACGCCCGAGCGACTGCATCAGGCGGGAGACTTGTCCCTGTGCATCAGGCGTGACGAGCAGATGGACATGGTTCGTCATTAGCACGTACGCATGCACGGCACAATGTTCCCGCACGGACAGTTCGTGCAGAGCCTGCAGATAACAGAGATAGTCCGACTCGCGAAAGAAGCACGGCTTTCGATCGTTGCCTCGTTGGACTACGTGCTGCGCGATCCCAGGGATGTCGAGGCGCGGGCGGCGTGCCATGGTGAAGCTCCGGTGAAGCGAGCTACAACATAAAATGGGACGGAGGTCTCCCCGTTCAGCGGATTACGACATCCGGAACCAGAAAATTGCACTCTGACCCCGGTTTACTCATCGAATCGCCTGGCTCGAAATTCGAGCAACGGCAACGACGAGTACGACGATCGCCGCCGACCACTCGAATCGCCGAGACCTGAAGAGCAGGGCCCCCACCGCACTCAGAAGAGCGATGGTGCGCACGAGACCGACGAAATCAAGAGTGACAGCGCCGCTGACAGCGATTGCAACGATCCAGGTTGCTACCTGATTGATTGCCAGAATCGTGAGGAAAACATCTCTGCTCTTTGCCCATTCCGCGCGCATGTCGAGCCCGCCTGATTCCGGGATGGCTCTCGGCAATACGCTGGCAGACATGAGAAACAGCAGGATCGGAAGCACAGCGAGAAGCACATAGTCACCGACCACGCGAGCATTCCGCGAACCGTCCAAGCCCGCGCCAACGGCCCACCAGTAATTGAACAGCCACAGCAATGCGATCGCGGCCCACACAAGCGGTAACGCATCCCATTCAACGTGCTTTCGAGCGTGGATCAGTCTGTGAAAATTGACGAGCAGATCGGCTATTCCGAGGCCGATGATGATCGAAACGAGAGTTGCCCAATGTTCTGTCATACGGGGGCTATTGGGTATTGGGTCGGATCCTGCGTCGCGCGTGAAATATGCTGCGCACGGGCGGGTGCTGGGTGCAGGGTCGTCACCGACCGAGATGCTGTTCAGTCGGAGACAGGAAACAGCAGCTCGTTGCCATCAGGATCGTCGACCTGGAGCACGTCGTAGCCCCACCACGACGTGAAATTAGGAACCGATCGCTCGACAAGTTCACGACGCAATTCTGCAAGGGCGGCCGGCGTCAGCTCGATGAACAGGCGTCCCCTGTCTCTGCGTGCGGCGTCCTCACAGAGAATGATCTCGCATTCGCCCCGACTTACCTGGCAGACCTTTCCCGCACCATCGCCTTCATGCCAACGCTTCTCGAAGCCGAGCATGTCGACGTAGAACTGAAGCGCGCGGTTCACATCGGCGACGAAAAGAACCGGGCGCGTGTACCACCTGTGAGCAGTCTGGCCTGGCACGGCTCGTTCCCTCATTATCAGCGCGAATCATTAGTACCCCGATCGACCAACTGCTTGAATCGGCCGACTGTTGCAGCACTCGTTATAAATATGACCTCACGCCGCTTCGAATACGATGTCCTGCGCGCCATGATACAGCACGTAGCGCCCCATCTCCTCGAGACGTTCTCGGCCTTCTATGATTTCGAGAAAATGATTTCCTGCGAGCTGACCGGCCTTGCTTCCGAAGACTGACGAGCCGTACGCGAACAGCAGCTCCGTTTCGCTGATCCCGCCCGGATACCAGAGCAGATCGCCGCGCGACGGATGGCTCGTGTGGTTCTCGTATCCGACACCGAGCTGATAGTCGCCGAGCGGGATCCAGCATGCCTCGCCGCTCCAGCGGGCATGGATCAGGCGCTGGCGATAGGGAAGCAGCGCAGTGAACGCAGCGCAGGTGTTGGGAGCGCGATCGGCAAGCAATTTCGCCGTGAAGGCAAATGTGTTCGCGACAGTGATTGTGATCATGTCAATCATCAGAAGAATCGGTGAGCGACGCAAGCGCCAGCCTTTCGATGGCCGCCGGATCCCCCACCACATCCATCGCGGCGATGCGTCCGTCGTCGGCGAACGCGATCTGAAACACCAGCAGCATCCGGCGGGGCACAGGCACATGAACGCCGACCTCGCCGTCCACCAACCCGACCACGGCCGTCCGCGCGCGTCCCTTGAATAGATCCGCGACCGCGGCGGCGCCCACGACTTCCGCGTGACCGCCCAGCTTCACCGCAGCGGCGTCGCCGCGGACCACCACGTCCGGGTCGAGCACCGCGATCAATTTCTCCAGGTCGCCTGCCTTGGACGCCGCAAGAAACGCTTCGACGACCTCGCGTTGCCGCCGCCGGTCGGTCTCCACGCTCCCCGATGCCCCTCGCACGCGACGTCGCGCTCTGCTCGCCAACTGACGCGCGGCCATCGGCGAGCGCTGAACGATCGGCGCGATCTCTTCGAACGTCAGGTCGAACATGTCGTGCAGCACAAACGCCACGCGCTCGGCGGGCGCCAGCTTTTCGAGCACGATCACCAGCGCCATGCCAACAGAATCGGCCAGCAGCGCGTCCGCCTCCGCGCCACGTTCGTGGCGACGTCCGGCCGACGGCTCGGGTTCGTGCGCGCCCAGTGATTCCTCCGCGCGTGCGCGACGTGACCGCAGCATGTCCAGACACACGCGACTCACGATGGTCGTGAGCCACCCGCCCATGTTATCCACGTCATCGGCGTCCGCGCGGCTAACTCGCAGCCACGCCTCCTGCACCGCGTCGTCCGCCTCGGTGGTCGACCCCAGCATGCGATACGCAACCGCCCGCAGATGGTCGCGCGAAGTTTCGAATTGCCGCGCCAGGGCGTCGTGTTCAGTCATCGGTCACACTCTTTCGGTTCGTTACGTCAACGCATTGACGAAGGTAACAACACCGATGTGACGAGGAGTGAACATGCCAACATTGCAGGAACGACCCACGACCCCAGCACCAGAAACGCTGGTTACGATCCAGCCGCGACTCCTGAACCCTGCCGCGATGGTGCCGGACGCGCTGGAAGGTATTCAGAAGATGCTGGTTGCCGTGCAGAAGGGAGGACTGAGCCCGAGCATCCTGGCGTTGACGCACATGCGTGCCAGCCAGATCAACGGGTGCAGCTCCTGTATAGAAGGAACTATCAACCACGAGCTGCGTTCGGGTGAGCTGGACGACCGGCTGCTGGCGGTAGCAGCCTGGCACGACTCGTCGCGCTTCGCCGCCGACGAGCGCGCCGCGCTTGCGCTCACCGAGTGCATGACGCGACTGGACGACCGTGCGGATGCGGTGCCTGATGACATCTGGCAGGCGGCCGCGGAGCACTTCGATGAACGCGGGTTGGCGGCGCTGGTGCTGCACGTCGCGCTCGTCAATCTGTTCAACCGGCTCAACGTCACTACTCGCCAACCGGCCGGGGAGTGGTAGTGATTTACCAGCGCCGAGGTTGTGTATCAGCGAGCTGCTCACTTGGTCTTTACCATCATGACTGAACTTTCGGCGAGTCCGTACGACATCGTCATGCAGAGGGCGCGTGCAGCGCGGCCTGCACGCGCTGCCGGACACGCTGTGGTGTGTCTACCGCGCCGTAAGGCGTGCGAGGGTCGAAGTGACGGAGGCTTCAACCACCCCGTTTCCCCTTGCGTCGTGCGGAATTCGCGAGAGTCGCATATTCGCGCGACGCAAGCAGGCGGCTGTCCGCGGTAACCAGCGTCAGGCCGTGGACCTTCGCAGTCGCCGCGAGAAACCGATCAGCGGGATCGCGGTGCGCGAGCTTGAGCGTACAGCTCGCCATCGCTACGTCGTAGGTCAGCGCGGCGATGCGCTGCGGCACGGCGTGAAGCATCTCACGAACTGCATCTTCCGGATCGCGGTCGGCGACAATCCGGCCGCGTTGCAGGAGTAGTGTTGCCTCCCACACACTTATCGGCGACAGCCAGAGCACATTTTCCGGCGACTCGAGCGCCTTTCGGACCTTTGGAGAGAGATTCTCCGGCGCGGACACGCTCCAGATCCAGATATGCGTATCCAGCAGCAACTGCACTAGTCGAGTGCCTCCCACTCATCCGCGTCTGCGACGGGCGACACGATGTCGCCTTGCACACGAATGGCACCGCTGAGCGAGCCGATCCATGTTGCATCGCTGCTGCCGGGCGGCACCGGAACGATCTCCGCCACGGGTTCACCGCGCCGGGTTACGCGGACAGGCAGTCCGGTCTGGCGTACCGTCTCGAGCACCGCAAGGCAGGTGGCTTTGAAGTGCGAGATGCTGATGGTCTGGGTGTCGTCGGCCATGGTACCGTATCATAGCCAGATAATGGACTATGGTCAATGTCCATGGTCATCTCGCGGGATTGGGTCAGGTGGATGTGGCAGCACTCGGGTCGTAGCAGACGGGTCGTCCCATCCGCGGCCCGTCAGCAGCAACTCGGCCTCGCGCCAGGGCCACGTCGTGCGCAGTGGAAAGCAGGGTGTATCGCAGAGCCACAGGCCGAGCGCCTCGAGATCATCGCCCGACCGGTGCGCGAACCATGCGTCGATGGCGTACGTGAACTCGTTCATGCTGCCAATGACTGACCGGTTCGTCGCGCGCCCGAGTTGCACGTCCGCGAGCGCGGGGCGCTCCTTCATGCGAGCTTCTGCTGGAGCTGGAATCTGGTTGATTCTGTGCCGTGCAGCCTCGACGAATCGGTCGAGCAGCTGGTGCTGCGGCGCGAGCGGGATGACCACGCAGAGAAGCGAGCGCTCGTTGGTGCAGAGTACGAGATGACGCGGACGGGTCGCCACAATCCTCGCGTACCAGTCGCCCAGCTTGCCTGACGCCGGGACCTCGGCGCCGCGTACGTCACCCAGGCGGCGGAGCAATTGAGCGGAGCAGCGAAGCGTTATCATGGCGTGCGGGGACGGAGTGGGGACGGACTCCCTTTCTGAAGCGTGTCGAGGTCCTTTCGCGTCAGGTGCCGGAATGTGGCAAAGGACTCGGAAGCTGCTCGGAAGTCGACCGCTTCCGAGTTGTCGGTTGCGCGGTGTACGTTCTGCCGCAGACGTCAGTATGAACTAAGGCCGAGTCTGCCCGTCGAGCACAGCGACGCGGACTTCAGGGTCGATGCGCTCCAGTCGGTCCAGCCATTCGTTAGTGGGTCAAGCCAGAACTCTCGCTCTTCTGCACTCTGACCCCGGTTTTGCACTCACTCCCTAAATCGATGGGGCGGCTTCTTCCGTCTCCTTGAGTCTGCGCGCCAACAGCATCTGCTCTCGACGGTTCTGCGTCAGAGCGATGGCGCGCTGGATTTCCTTCCCTGCCTCGGCGAATCTGCCCAGTTTCATGAGCAGGTCTCCTCGAACGCTGGGAAAGAGGTGATAGGAAGCCAGCGCAGTGTCGGAAAGGCCTGCCGCGATGGAATCGAGTGCATTCAGCCCTGCAGCTGGACCGTAGGCCATACCTACAGCAACTGCGCGATTGAGTCCTACGACGGGAGACGGATTGACGTCGAGCAAGTTGTGATAGAGGAACACGATGCGTTCCCAATCGGTCTCGTCGGCGGTGCGGGCACGCATGTGACAAGCGGCTATTGCCGCCTGCAACGCATAGTTTCCGGCACCCCCGCCGAGCCGTTCAGCGCGTTCGAGCGCGGCCATGCCACGCTGAACCTGCGCGCGGTCCCAGAGCGAACGATCCTGATCCGGAAGCAATACCGGCTCACCGTCGCTTCCCACGCGAGCCGCAGCGCGCGAGGCGTTCAGTTCCATCAAGGCCAGAAGCGCGTGAACTTCAGATTCGTCCGGCAGAAGCTGCGCAAGAAGCCATCCGAGCCGCAACGCCTCGGCGGAGAGTTCTGATCGCATCCACTCCGCGCCTGATGTCGCTGTGTAACCTTCGTTGAAAATCAGGTACACTACTGACAGTACTGACTTCAGCCTGCGTTTCAGCTCATCACCACGCGGCGTCTCGAAGGGTACCCGGGCGTTGGATAGCGCCTTCTTGGCGCGGGAAATCCGTTGTCCCATCGTCTTCTCGGTGACCAGCAGTGCGCGGGCAGTCTCAGCGGTAGAGAGACCACCAAGCAAGCGCAGGGTAAGTGCAACGCGGCCCTCGACCGGCAGCACAGGATGGCACGCGGTGAAGATGAGCCGGAGTACGTCGTCGTCGATGACCTGATCGAGAGCCTGATCCATCGCCTCACAGAGCCGCTGCTGCTGCCATTCAATGTCTCGGGTAATCTCCTCGTGCTTCTGCGCAATCATCCGTCCACGACGCAGACCGTCGATGGCTCGCCGCTTCGCCGCTATCATCAGCCACGCAGCGGGATTCTCGGGAATACCCTCATGCGGCCACCGCTCAAATGCCAGAACCAGCGCGTCCTGCGCCAATTCCTCGGCAATGCTGATGTCGCCGGTGACGCGGGCAATCGCAGAAATGAGCCGACTTGCCTCGATCTTCCAGACGGCCTCTATCGTCCCCTGAACATCGCCCATACCGGTAAGGGTACGAGTTTCCACGCAGCCGTGCAATCCGTCGCATGCTGGAGGTCATGTGCTAGTTGAATCGCCCGTTGATACGAGTGCGGCACTGGTCGATTCGGAGCCGCAATAGGAACGGGGACGGGCAACCTGCGCTCGCGGATCGCCTATCCGTCATTCATGTTGCGCGCTTGCTTGCGCGTTTGCTTGCGCGTTTGCTTGCGCGTTTGCAAGCGTTCCGTCGGACCATGTCGATTGCGCTACCAGGAACACGAGAATGGGCGGCAGCTCACTGACTCGAGTTTCCTTTTTCGGAGCGAAGAACCAGTACGCGCTGGACATCACCGGCGATCCTGCCGCTCCCGATCCCCAGTCTCCAGCGTCTCGAACGAGCGTGTAGAACATGAGATGCGGCATATTGTGGCCGCCGCGATCGGTAAGGTATGAGGATTTGGACATCATGTAGTCCATTGCCCCGTTTTCGAGCGCCGGCAGTTGTCTCTTCCTGTATGCGGTATTCAGTGCAGACAAGATCTCCTGCCTGGAGCGACCGGCCAGGACCATTCGGGCGCGCAGAGTCACGATGGGCACGATCGAGCGCGCGGCTTGCGGGTTGAGACAATCAGCGGCCTTAACGTTGGGGTTCCAGAATTCATCCCAATCGAATGCCGCGCCCCATGCTCTCCCCACGAAGCAGACGAAGCCGTTTTTCCCGTGGACCGCTGTCTCATATCCGCCCGGCCCCAGAACCAGCACCGTCGCGTCGCGGGATATCGACTCCGGCGCCGCACTTCGCGCCAAGGCGATCTCCGCGCTTCGGTCCATCAGATACTCTTTGACGGGCGCCATCTTCGGATAGCGCGTCTCGACATTCTGTGCCCTTGCCGTGCGCGCCCCGCCGAGCAAGACCAGCAGTGCGAGAGACTTGAAACCGATTGCGCCGACGCCGTTTTCGCGCATGTTTTTCCCTCCTGAGAATCTGGGGGTAATGGATTGGGATTCCTCGAGCGTGCAGCAGCGAGTTGCCGCGCCGACCGGTCGGACCTGGATAGTCTGCTTTGGGCTAATCCTCTCCAATTCCGCAAACGGGATTGCAGCCGCCGATCGCCATTTGGCCGTGTGCTCAGCCCTTTTCGGGAGCGGGCACGAAGAAGATCTCCCGCACCTCGGCCGGCATGGACACGCCGCACAAACTGGCAGCCCTGAGCGCCCAGGCACGTACCTCGTCCAGGTCGGCACACTCCCAGATCGACAATCCGCCTACGTGTTCCTTGGCCTCCAGATATGGCCCGTCGGTAAGAAGCAGCTCCCCGTCGGGCTGTGTCCGGAGCGTGTGGGCCGCGCCGAGACCGCAGGCAAACTTCGTCACGCCGGCAGCGTCCAATTCCCTGTTGAACGCGTGAATTCCCTCTACTGCTGCTTCGTCGATAGTCGACGGATCGAAGTTGTCGGGGAAGTACGTCGAAACCAGATATTGCGGCATGTCGTCTCCTGAATTGGTTTGCGGTCGGCTGGTTATTCCGCCTACACCATGACGACGAACGGCCAGACCGGATTTCTACAAGCCGTCTAAAAAAAGTCGGTTCTGGTGATTGAGTTCCGCTGAACACGTCAATTGCGGCGTGTGCGCAGCCATCACCTACCGGGGGCGTGCTTGCCGGACCAGGGATTGGATACTATATCCTGTCACCGTAACCGCTTGACGACCCCCGGGCAATCGCCGGCAACGCGGTCACCGAACAGCCACACGAGCCAGCTCCAATGAGACACGGAATCCTTTTCACGGCCACGGCCATCTGCGCAGTGATGCCGGCCGCGCGAATCAACGCGCAGGACACGGACACCCTCACCACCCGACTCGTCTCATCTCTCCAGTACCGAAACATCGGCCCGTTCCGCATGCAGGCGCGCATCGCCGACATCGACGTGCCGGCGTCGCCGCGGATCGCGCATCTCTACACGATGTACGTGGCGCCGTGGATCGGAGGGGTCTTCAAGACCACCAACAACGGCACGACCTGGGAGTCGCTCTTCGACAGGCAGAGCACGCTCTCGATCGGGGACGTGACGCTCGCACCGTCCAATCCCGACATCGTCTGGGTCGGTACCGGCGACGCGTTCACGTCCAGAAGCTCGTATGCGGGCGACGGTGTCTACAAGTCGACCGACGCCGGGAAGAGCTGGACGAACATGGGTCTCAAGGATTCGCAGCACATTGCGCGCATAGTGATCGACCCCACCAATCCCGACGTCGTCTATGTCGCCGCGATGGGCCACCTCTATTCACGGAACGCGGAACGCGGCGTATTCAGGACGACGGACGGCGGCAGGACCTGGCGGAAGGTTCTCTACATCGACGACAACACCGGCGTCATCGACCTCGTGATGAATCCGCGCAATCCGAAGGTCCTCTATGCCGCGACGTACGACAAGACGCGGCTGCCCTGGCGCATGATCAACGGCGGTCCGAAGACCGGCATCTACAAGACGTCCGATGGCGGAGATCACTGGACTCGACTCGCGGGTGGTCTGCCATCCGGTCAGATCGGAAGAATCGGTCTCGACGTATATCGCGGTAATCCCCAAGTCCTGTACGCGATCATCGAGAACGAGAATCTCAGACCGAGAGACGCGACCACGAGCACTGCGAGCACTGCGAGTGCTGCACGTACACAGAGGGGATCACCAACCGTCGGCGACGAGATCTATCGTACGGAGAACGGCGGCACTTCCTGGACGAAGATGAACCCGGACTCGGTGAACGTGGGACCCAAGGGTCCGTACTACTTCAATCAGATCCGCGTCGATCCGAACAACGACAGCACGATCTTCATCACCGGATATCCAGGCGGTCTCTCACGAGATGGCGGCAGGACATGGGATATCGAAAACTCGTTTCCCAGATTCTTCGGCGACTTTCGCACGTTCTGGTTCGATCCCGAAGACTCCGACAGGATGATTCTCGGGAGTGACGGCGGCATCGCCATTTCGTACGACGGCGGCAGGACGAGCGATGCGCTCTCCAACCTGCCACTCGGCTCCGTCTATACCGTGAGCGCGGACATGCAGGATCCGTACAACGTGTACGCCGGGTTGCAGGACCACGAGAACTGGACGGGGCCATCCAACAGTGCTTCCGGCAGGATCACGGAGCAGGACTGGTTTGCGGTTGGCGATGGCGACGGGATCGTCGCGCTCCCAGACACCACGAACAATCGCTGGCTGTACACCACGAGAGAGTACGGTGCGCCGGAGCGCGTGGACATGAAGCTGGGATACCGGAAGAGCATCGCACCTCGGCCGGATTCCGGCCAGGTGCCGTATCGCTTCATCTGGGAGACGCCGCTGCAGATCTCACCGCACAATAGCAGTACGATCTACCTGGGAAGCCAGTTCCTGCTCCGATCCACGGATCGCGGTGACAGCTGGACGAAGATCAGCCCGGACCTGAGCACACATCCGGCGGACAAGATCATGCCGGAGTCGGAAGGCGGTGTTCCCGGCGGCATCCCATGGTTCGCGATTTCCACAATCTCGGAATCGCCGGTGACGGCGGGCGTCATCTGGGTCGGCACGAGCGACGGCAAGGTTCAGCTCACACAAGACGGCGGAAGAAGCTGGACCGACATGACTGCACGCCTGTCATCGGTTGGCGCGCGCAAGGATGCGTACGTCAGCCGAGTATTCGCGTCATCGCACGTTGCGGGGCGCGCGTACGTATCCAAGAGTGGCTACAAGCTCGACGATTTCCATCCGTACCTGTACCGGACGGACGATTTCGGACGCACGTGGAAGTCCATCACCGGCAATCTTCCGGACCAGCCCATCAACGTCGTGTTCGAGGACAGCAGGAATCCGGATCTTCTCTTCGTCGGAAACGACGGCGGCGCGTTCGTGTCGGTCGATGGCGGCACGCACTGGGTGAACATGAACAACAACATGCCGCCGGTTCCCGTGCACGATCTGGTCGTGCAGCCCAGGGCCCGCGATCTGATCCTCGGCACATACGGGCGCGGGATATTCATCACGAACATCGAGCCGCTCGAGGAGATGACACCCTCGGTGCTCGCGGAGGATGTTCACATGTTCGCGATCGCGCCGGCTACGCAGCGCGTCACGCGCTCATTCGGTGCGAACGACTATCTGTTCGGACAGCGCAGCATCCAGACGCAGAACGAGCCGTCCGCAATGGTAATACGATACTATCTGAAGCACGCCGGCAACGCCGCCGCGACCGTATCGATCACCGACTCCGCGGGTCATGAAGTTGCCAGGCTGAAGGGTTCGAACGCAGCCGGAATCAATACCGTCCTGTGGGACATGCGCGTGGCGAACCCACCAGGGGCCCCTCGTTCGCGCACGCAGAACGGGCTCGACGGCCTGGCGCCGCTCGGGAATTACACCGTCACGCTCGAGCTCGGCGACGTGAAGCTGACGAAGCAGGGGCGAGTGGCGGCAACGCAGGGCTGGCGCATCGGCGCGGTGCCCGAAGTGATACGCTGACGGTTATCGTGTTGGTGCTGGGGGTGGTGCTGGGGTCATGGTGCTGGTGTCAGGTCTTGCGCCGTGCGCGCACGGTGCAAGACCTGACACCATTCATCCTATCGTCTCCCGTCTGCGGGTGATGCGGAGGCCGAGCCAGATGCCGAGCGGGCGAAGAGAATGGCGACGAGCGCGCCGTAGAGCTGGACGGAGTGCTCGATCACGACGAAGCGGTATTCGGTATTGGAGGGTGACGATGAGAAGCCCGCCGATGAGGTCGAAGGTGAGAACGTGGCGCTTCATGGGGGGTGGGGAGAGGTGCGCGTGGAAATTATGCTCGCCGCACACCCGAGAGCTCGCTCGCAGCAGTCACAACGTGCCCAAAAGAGCTACCGTTTCCGGCGCAACCTCGTAGCTTTTCGCGCGGCGAGACGGCATAAATGCCAATTTGCCCAACCAACTATGACTCGGATGCACGACCGTAATCCGACGGCGTAAGCACTCTCGGCCGTAGTTTGCGAGCGGAGAGTCATGTCTTCTTGTTTTCATGCCGCGGCTCTTCAAATATAAGGATTGCGTTATTGACAAAGCCCGCCTGTGGTGTCTCCGTGTCGCCGTGTCATTCATATCGCGGACTGCGGACGCAGCAAGGCCTAACGCAATATCTGCGTACTAATTATCAGGTGCATCTATCATGCGCCGTAGCGTTTAGCACCACTCGATCCGCCCATGGTGGAAAAAAAAATGACTTCGGCATCCCTTCTGCCGCCATATCGACGGCGCGAGGCTGATTGTTCTATCGGAGTGTTCTTGCACCGTCCAACAAGGGCGGACCTGTTTGAGCAGATTAAGTTCGATCACTTCACCGCAGCCACAGGGACAGATCATAAAGGCTGCCCACAAATTGTTGCTTTCACCTGCGATATAGATTGTTGCCGCATCGAACTTGCTTGGAGACTCATCAACGTTGACATGTCGAAAGATTCTGCGCTTGCGAGGAGGCCAGAGTGCGGCCAGTTGTTGTCGCAGAGACTTGAGGACACTCTGCAACCTCTTAACAAATGTCGCGCTCCAGCTCAAGTCATTTCCTCCGGTTCGCTGAGGTCAGGCATCCCAAGCAGGGGCCGAACGTCGGCTTTGCCGATGTGACGGGAAAAGGCGCCAGACGCAACTCCTTCCGGCTCCCTAAAAGTGATACTTGCAATGAAGCTAGTCCTTACAATCGCGGACTCACCGTTGTCATCGTAGCGGTAGGGGTGTAGACGCGCGAGAAGTTCATTAATCGCGATGCTCGCCGTCTGCATATTGATGCTGATGACGGCCGGTCGATCTTCGGCGACGCCTCTTATATAACCTGCCTTTACTTGGTTTTGGTAGGCTTTACGGTCGGTACGTCGCAACCCAGCGGCCTTTAGCTGATCGGTGTTGTATACTTTCCGATCCTGAAGTGTTGATCCGTCGGGCCGAACATAATGCACTGCACCGCAGGCTTCCTTGATGCCACCATAGCCATCCGCTTCGAGTTTGACACCAACGTCGAAATACGGAAGTACATAAAAAGCGGCTAGACGGTTAAGTAGGTGACGTCCTTCTACACCGTCAACACAGCCAAAGACAACGTCACATTCGGCGACTGCCTTGATGGCGCGTGACGTCGCAAGATCATTGGCTATGATTTCGAGTTCCGTGCCACATCCCATAGCCGCAATCGCTCGCGCCATAACTTCTACCTTGGACCGCTTAAGATAAGCGTCCTCGCGCGTCGCATTGAGGATACGGTTCAGATTCTTTTCTTCGACCCGATCAGGATCAACGATCACCAATCGTCCAACACCGAGGCGAGCCAATTGCTCGATGACCGGACTGCCGGTGCCAGAACACCCTACGACAGCGACTGATAATTCGTGCAGGCGGCGTGTTGTGCCAGAACCGAACATTTGAGCGTGGCGTTGCACAAAGGACGGGAGTGCGCCACTGCGCTCTGGAATCCAGAATTGCAAATCGTCGCCGGGAACCAGTATGGAGTCAATCGGTTGAAATGAACCATCCGGCATAATCGCCCGTCCGAACATGCGTCCTTGTGGCAGCATGACAGCACTCGCATGTGGGAACATGCTGTCGGTCCAGCCAAACACGGAGTTGAATAGGTCTTGGTCGGACTCATCGTCGATTGAGGAAAAATCTCCGTAACCGCCAGGATGGCTATGTATCTTCAATATTCCGAGATCGTATTTCGCGGCAGTTTGAACTTGCCCCGATTTGATGGACGCCTCAATAAGCCTGATATTCAGGCAGGAG
>JAZKBK010000006.1:0-172691 GCA_040388625.1 Gemmatimonadota bacterium
CAGCTCCCCGGAGCTGCGCACGGATCCTGGCATCAGGGCACGCGGGCACGGGGACCTACCCCTACAGCGTTCACGTGGCACGCTATGTTCGATACGAACCGAACGCCGTCTCCGGTGTTTTAAATGGAACGATGGGCAAGCCCCATCGTTCCAGATTACTCTTTACCTTTCACCTTCATGCCTCCCATATCATCACGTGTCCGCTGGGGAACCGCGGTCGCGGTAGCATTCATCGGCGGCGTTCTTCTGGCGTCCGGCAAGGGATGGACGCGACTTGGCTTCGCTCAGGATGGCTCAACAGTCTCCGCCATCGCCCCAGGCGGGGCGCCGGCAGCCGGTTTCTCCTCGATTGCAGACCACGCCACGCCGGCCGTTGTCTCGATTCAGGTAGACACCAAGAACCGCGCACCCACGCGCGTCCGGCAACAGATTCCGCGCGGCATGCTTCCGCCCGGGATGGAACAGTTCTTCGACTTCGGTCAGCCGCAGGCCCGTCCATCGGTGGAGGAAGCCAGCGGCTCTGGCTTCATCGTTACCAAGGACGGCTACATCCTTACTAACAATCACGTAATCACCGGCGCCGATCACACGACCGTCGCCGATCAGATTCACGTGAAGCTCATGGATGGCCGCGTCTTCGCCGCAAAGGTCATCGGACACGATCCATCGACGGACGTTGCTGTCCTCAAGATCGACGGCAACAACTTCCCGACGATCCCGCTCGGTGATGATACCAAGGCCAAGGTTGGCGAGTGGGTAGTCGCAATTGGAAATCCGCTCGGCGTTCTCGACTTCACCGTCACCGCCGGCATCGTGAGTGCGAAAAATCGCTCACTGCCTGGACTGCTCGGCAGCGATCGCTACGCGATTTCGGATCTCATCCAGACCGACGCCGCAATCAATCCCGGCAACTCCGGCGGCCCGCTCATAAACACGCGCGGCGAAGTAATCGGAATCAACAACGCCATCGCGAGTGAAACCGGCTACTACGCGGGATACGGATTCGCCGTCCCGATCACGCTCGCGAAGAAGGTCATGGACGACCTCATCGCACACGGTCACGTCAGGTTCGGAATTCTCGGCGTTCAGATAAGCGAGGTGGATGCAGATGCAGCCGCCGTCGCGAAACTGGATCACGTGTACGGTGTCCTCGTTCAGGGATTCAATCCTGACACACCGGACAATCCTGCACGCAAGGCAGGATTGCAGGAAGGCGACGTGATCATCAGCGCCGACGGCCAGCCTGCGGATCGCGTGAGCTCGCTGCAGCGTGTAATACGCAACCACGCGCCAGGCGAGACCGTGCATCTCGAGTATGTCCGCTACGGCAAGAAGATGGCTGTAGACGTCAAGCTCGCACCGCGGCCCTCCGACTCGACGACTGCGACGCAGGCGAGCGCCAACCCAACTTCCACCAAGGGTGTCGCGGGCGCCAAGCTCGGCGCCACGATCGCACCACTCCCGCCGCCGGATCAGCGTCCCGCCGGTTTCCCGAACCACGGTGTGCTGGTCACCGACGTTGTCAGTCTGGGCACGTCATACGGCAAACTGCAGCCGGGAATGGTGATCACCGAGGTGCTGTACCCGACACCGCGCAAACAGGTCAACTCGGTCGCTGATCTTCAGGGCGTTCTCAACTCGATGAAGGCTGGCGACTACATCAGCCTCAACGTCGCGCTTCCTGACGGCCGCGGCGGCGTGCAAAACGCTGTGGTGAACATTCGCCTGGGCCAGTAGCCAGGCCATTACCATTGGAAAGCGGCCGGGATGCGTAATCGTATCCCGGCCGCTTATTTTTCGTTTTGCATCACGCGAGGATGGCGAAATTGGTAGACGCACCAGCCTTAGGAGCTGGCGGTTAACACCATGGGGGTTCGAGTCCCCCTCCTCGCACTGATCGGTCCTGCGTGGACTTCGCGTCAACTTTAGTTGCACCCGCCAGACGCGACTCGTACTGTTCGCCTGTGTGCCAGTTCCCGATCGATCAGACCAGAAGACGCACAGCTGCATGCCAGCGTCATCTCCAACACTCCGACGCGGCATGAAACTGCGGGAACGTGTCCTCGTTGCGATGAGCGTGCTTGCGCTCCCTCTCGCCTCCATAAAAGCACAATCGGCAGCCAGCGACAGCATCGCCGCGGCTTCATCGAATTCGTCCGTACCCACCACCGGCGCGCAGGCTGATTCGACCCCGCCCTGGATCACGAAGCGTGAGTTGCTTGGCGGCGGAATATCGGTACTGGCCACCGTTGCGGTCGCCCCTCTGGACAAGCCGGTCTCTGCAGAGTTCCAGGAAGCGGGCTGGCAGAAGGACGAGCCTTTGCACAGCGCCAGTCAGGCGCTCGCGTTCGCCGGCGGCCCGGGACCGTTCCTGCTTGGGGCGGGATTCATCGCGGCCGGTCGCCTGTCAGGGAGTCCGCGACTCTATGGCGCGGGGATGCACCTCACCGCGGCTGTGCTGCTTGCGGCTGGCGTGACAGCCCTGGGAAAGGGGATTGCCGGACGCGCCCTTCCAGGAGTGAAGACATCGGAAAGTTTCGCATGGGCTCGTGGGTTTCACAGAGGGAACGGTCCATTCGTGTCGTTCCCGTCCGGCCACACCGCCGCAGCATTCGCAATGGCCTCGGCGTTGACCGGAGAGACCGCAGCCTGGCGTCCGGGGCTCGCGCGCTACGTCGGCCCGTTTGCCTACGCGACGGCGTCGGCAATTGGATTCGCTCGCCTCTATCAACACGTGCATTGGGTGAGCGATCTGCCGCTGGCAGCTGCCATCGGCACATGGAGCGGGATCTCGGTCGAAAGCCACGTGCATCACAGCGGCCGACGCGGCGTGATAGCCGCCGTCGCGCGCTGCGCAACGCTCCAGCCGAGTCCGGAGGGAGGCGTGTTGGTGGGCGTATCGCTGCCGTTCGTCGCAACCGGCAGATGACGGCTGGGGTGGCACCGGACTGACGCGACGGGATATGCCCCCGCGACCGTTATATTCCAGCGATGGAGATACAGCTCAACCCCAAGACCACCACCGGCGTCGAGCGCGCCGTTGAAGTGACAGTTCCAGCCTCGGAAGTGGCCGCGGCTGAAGAGCGCACCACCAAACGCTATGCCTCCCAGGCACGGCTGCCCGGCTTCCGGCCCGGCAAGGCCCCGGCGGCCGTTGTGCGCAAGAAGTTCGCTGAAGCGATCCGCAACGAGACGATCGAATCGGTCGTGCGCGAGGCCTACAAGGAGATCGTCGAAAAGGACAACATCCAGGTAGCGTCGCAGCCGCACATCCACGATCTCAAGTTCGAGGAGGGCTCGCCGCTCACCTTCGAGTTCCATTACGAGGTCCGGCCAACGGTCGAGCTCGGGCGAACCAGCGGATTCAAGGTGCGCCGCGAACCCGTGACCGTCACCGACGAACAGCTTCAGGAGCAGATCGACCGCCTCCGCGACGAGCACGCCGCATGGGCCCCCGTAGAAGGCAAGCCAGTCGAAGGCGACATGGTGAGCGTCGGTCTCTCCGTCGCTGATGACGAAGGCAAGCTCGCCGAGCCGCGCGACGTATCGCTCGTGCTTGGCGACGGCAAGGCGATCGCCGGAATCGAGGAGCTGATCATGGAAGCGGGTCCGGGCGAGACGGTCGAGCGACCGGTTCGGTGGCCGGAGGATTTCCCTGAAGAAGCGCAGCGCGCGCAGACCAAGACGGTTCGCGCAACCGTGCACGAAGTGAAGCGCAAGTCTCTCCCGACTCTGGACGATGCATTTGCACGCGAGATCGGTGACTTCGATTCCGCCGATGCACTCCGCTCAGCGGTTCGCCAGGACATGGAGAAGTTCGCGCAACGTGAATCGGAAGCGCACGTGCGACAGGGTCTCATCGACCAGGTGATCGCTGCAAATCCATTCGACGTTCCGCGCAGCTGGGTGGGGCAGCTGGTGGATAACTACGCCGAGACGTATCAGGTTCCCGCGGACCAGCGTGCGCAGTTCGACACCGAATTCGCGCAGGTCGCGGAGCGACAGATCAAACGCGACCTGATCGTCGACGCAATTGCAGAACAGGAAAAGCTCACCGCTTCCGAGCGCGATCTCGACGACAGGATCGCGGAGCAGGCGACGGAGCGTGGAGTCGAGCCCGGGCAGCTTTACGCAGCGCTGGAAAAGGGCGGCAGATTGAAGGATCTGGAGCGGACCATTACGGAAGACAAGGTGTTCAAGTGGTTGGTTGAACGAAACGACATTGTGACAGAGGCCTAGTCATGGCGATTTACGCACCATATGTAATCGAGCGATCTTCTCGCGGAGAGCGCACCTACGACGTTTTCTCACGTCTGCTCATGGACCGCATTGTGTTCCTCGGAACGCCGGTCACCGACGACGTAGCGAACGTCATCATCGCGCAGCTGTTGTTCCTGGAATCGGACAATCAGGAGCGCGACATCCACATGTACATCAACTCGCCGGGCGGCTCTGTTTCCGCCGGAATGGCGATCTACGATACGATGCAGTACCTCAAGAGTCCCGTGAACACGACGTGCATGGGAATGGCGGCGAGCATGGGCGCGTTCCTGCTCATGGCAGGCCGGAAGGGCAAGCGGTTTGCGCTTCCCCACTCGCGCATCATGATCCACCAGCCGTCGCAGAACGGTGGCGGCGGATCGGCATCTGACATCGAGATTCAGGCGAAGGAGATTCTATTCCTGCGCGAAAAGCTGAACTCGTTGATGGCCAAGCACACGGGTCAACCGTTGGAGCGCATCGAGCGTGACACGGACCGCGATCGTTTCCTTTCGGCGGAAGAGGCGAAGGAGTACGGCCTGATCGACGCTGTGATAACGCACCGCGGCGAGATGATCGAGACGTCCAGCCAGCCGCAGGTTACAGTCTAGCGGGGATGCATGTAGCCCGTCGTTCCCGCGAAAGCGGACCCGGAGTCGCCATTCCTGCGAAAGCGGGAATGACGACCGATGGACCGGTCCCCGCTTTGGCGCGGGATGACAACCCTTGCTTGTGAATTAATTCACAAGACCGATACCCGTTAAGAATGGTTGACCGCGCCATGCCCGGGTATTTGCTTTCAGACAGATATGTCCACCGATAAACACCTACGCTGCTCCTTCTGCGGCAAGTCCAAGGACTCGGTCCGGAAATTCATCTCCGGTCCATCGGTCTACATCTGCAATGAGTGCATCGCTCTCTGCAACGAGATCCTGCAGGAGGATGAAGAGCGCGAGGTAGCCGATGCGATCACGCAGGTTCCCTCACCCCAGGAAATCAAGGACGTTCTCGACCAGTACGTAATCGGCCAGGAACAGGCGAAGAAGGCGCTGGCGGTCTCGGTGTACAACCACTACAAGCGCATCAACGCAACTGCGGTAAAGGACGACGAGGTCGAGCTCGACAAGTCCAACATTCTGCTCATCGGCCCCACCGGTACGGGCAAGACGTTGCTGGCCCGTACACTGGCGCGAATCCTCGACGTCCCATTCACCATCGCCGACGCAACTACTCTCACCGAAGCTGGCTACGTCGGTGAGGACGTCGAAAACATTCTGGTCCGGCTGCTCCAGGCTGGCGACTTCAACGTCAACGACTGCGAGCGCGGCATCGTCTACATCGACGAGATCGACAAGATCGCGCGCAAGTCGGAGAATCCCAGTATCACGCGCGACGTGTCGGGAGAAGGCGTTCAGCAGGCGCTCCTCAAGATCATCGAGGGCACCGTTGCCTCTGTCCCGCCACAAGGCGGACGCAAGCATCCGCAGCAGGAATACATCCAGATCAACACGAAGGACATTCTGTTCATCTGCGGTGGCGCCTTCGACGGTCTCGAGAAGATCATCGAATCACGCATGGGCCGGCGTCAGATCGGGTTCGGCGACAGCGACGCGAAGCAGGCCGCGTCCAAGAACGCTTTCGCCAACGTCGAGCCTGACGACCTGCTGCGCTTCGGGCTCATCCCTGAGCTGGTCGGCCGTCTTCCGGTAACCGTCGCGCTTGACGCCCTGGACGAAGAGTCGCTCGTGCGGATCCTCAAGGAGCCGAAGAACGCTCTCACCAAGCAGTACCAGCGCCTGTTCGCCCTGGAAGACGTGAAGATATCCTTCGAGGAGAACGCCCTGACAGCCGTCGCTACCAAGGCACTCAAGCGAGGCACCGGCGCCCGCGGCCTTCGCGCCATCCTGGAAGAGGCGCTGATGGATGTCATGTTCGACATTCCGGCGCGCGACGATGTGGTGGAAGTGCGCGTCACGGAGTCGTGCATCACGAACAAGACGCCCCCGTTGTTGGAGTTGAGCCCCGTGAGGCGCAAGAAAGAAGCGTAGTTACGTGGATTATGTAGGGGCAGGCCCCCGTGCCTGCCCCGCCGTACGACGACGATTTCACCCGAAACGATCTGGCGCGCGATTCGATCCCCGGCCCGGTTCAACGCCGCGCGATTCGATCGCCCACGATTCGATCCCCGGCCCGGTTTGACCATGCGCGATACGTTCCCCGGCGCGATTCGACCCCACCCGATACGACCCCCGCCGATGATCCCGATGTGATTTTTGGTGCATGGTGCGCGTGAGACGTCCGCGGCATCAGCGCGGGCAGGCGCGGGGGCCTGCCCCTACGGTGTCGTCATCCATGGGGGGAACGGTGCAGGGCTATACGATGGCGCCCGTGGCGTACCGTCATCACCGGCGCCCCATCCGGCTGCTAGCTTTCCTGTAATGCCACCCACCAAAAGCCGCGCACGCGGCGCCTCCCGCACCACTGCCGAAGCGCCGGCGCCCAGCGAGCCGGCTACGGAGACCTCGCCCGACGCGCGCACCCTTCCCGTGCTCGCGCTCCGCGACGTGGTCTTCTTTCCGAATGTGATCATGCCGCTCCTCATCGGACGGAAGTCATCACTCGGCGCGCTGGACGAGGCGGGGCTCGGCTCGGGCGACGTCCTGCTTGTCGCACAACGCGACGCGTCGGACGAGGAGCCGGGCGGGCCGGATCTGTTCCGCACCGGCGTGATCGCTCGCGTGATTCAGCTGAGCAGACTGCCAAACGGGAGCAGCAAGGTCCTTCTCGAGGGACGCGAGCGCGCCCGCGTGACGAGATTCGTACGCAGACGGCGCGGGATTCTCCACGCAGACGTGCGCTTGGACCCTCTCGTCGCCTCCGGCCACGAAGATGCACGACTCACCGACGCCACCGCGCGGCGCGCAGTCGCCCTGTTCGAGGAATACGTCGAGCTGCAGCGCCGGATTCCGTCCGAGGTAATCGCTCTGGTGCAGAGCGCCATCACACCGGAACGCCAGGCGTACGGCATTGCCGCGCACGTTCCGGCCGCACTGGAAGTGCGCCAGCGGATTCTGGAATCCGCCACACTCGAAGATGCGTTCAGCGCAATCACCGTACTGCTCGCCGGCGAGATCGAAGTGCTGCGCATCGAGCGCAAGCTGGACGACGATACGCGCGGCGCGATGTATCAGACGCAGCGCGAGTTCTATCTGCAGGAACAGCTCAAGCTCATCCACCGCGAGCTTGGCCAGGATGACGCCGATGACGTGAGCGAGCTGGAATCTTCGCTGCAGGCGAAGGCGCTTCCGGAACCGGTGCGAATGCGCGTGCAGCGCGAATTGCGTAAGCTGCGCCGCATGGCCCCCACATCGCCCGAATACACGGTGTCGCGCAACTTCCTTGACTGGATCGGTGCCCTGCCCTGGGATGAGCGCACAACCGAAACCCTGGAGGTGGCGCACGCGCGACGTGTGCTGGATGAGGACCATTACGGCCTGCAGGACGTCAAGGACCGCATTCTCGACTTCATCGCAGTGCTGTCGCTCGTCGGCCGCATCGACGGCCCCATACTCTGCCTCGTCGGGCCGCCCGGCGTCGGCAAGACGTCGCTCGGGCGATCCATCGCGCGTGCGCTTGGCCGCAAGTTCGTCCGCATGTCGCTCGGCGGCGTGCGTGACGAGGCGGAGATTCGTGGACATCGGCGCACCTACATAGGTTCGATGCCGGGCCGGGTGATTCAGGCGATGCGGAAGGCCGAGGTAGTGAATCCTGTGATACTGCTGGACGAGATCGACAAGCTCGGGCTGGATTACAGAGGCGACCCCGCGGCTGCTCTTCTCGAGGTTCTGGATCCGGAGCAGAACTCGGCATTCAACGATCACTATCTCGAAGTCGATTACGATCTATCGCAGGCCCTGTTTGTAACAACGGCGAATTCGCTCGCCACGATCCCCGACGCGCTGCGCGACAGAATGGAGATCATTCGCGTGCCTGGTTATCTCGATCAGGAAAAGCTCGCAATCGCACGCAAGTATCTCGTTCCGCGCCAGTTGGAAGCGAATGGTCTCGACGTGAGTGAGGTGAAGCTCGACGCCGACGTGTTACCGGCGATTCTCCGCTCCTACACACGCGAGGCCGGAGTGCGCGAGCTGGACAGGCAGATCGCGAAGCTTGCGCGCAAGCTGGCGCGTCGTCAGGCGGAAGCGGGCAACCAGTCGATTGCATCGCAGCACGTCGCTGCGTCCGATCTCCATGGCATGCTCGGCGTGGAGCGCTACGACGCGGATCTCGCGAGCCTCGAAGACAAGATCGGCGTCGCTCGCGGGCTGGCATACACAACGGCCGGTGGTGAGACGCTCGAGATCGAGGTGAGCGTCGTGCGCGGTCGTGGCAAGATCTCGCTCACGGGCACGCTGGGCGACGTGATGAAGGAATCAGCATCGGCAGCGATGAGTTATGTGCGCGGCCGCGCCGATGAGCTTGGTGTGGCGGCGGATTTCTATCGCACGCGAGACATCCACATTCACATCCCGGACGGCGCAACGCCGAAGGATGGGCCGAGCGCTGGTATCGCGATCGCGACCGCGGTTGCGAGCGCGCTGACAGGGATTCCGGTGCGCGGCGATCTTGCCATGACGGGTGAGATAACGCTGCGCGGGCGCGTGCTTCCGATCGGGGGTCTCAAGGAGAAGTCGGTCGCAGCACATCGGAATCACGTAGTGGACGTGATAATCCCGCATGCCAATGCGCGTGATCTCGAAGAGCTGCCACAGGAAGTACGCGACGCGATTCGCTTCCATCCAGTGAAGACGATGGACGAGGTACTCAAGCTCGCACTTCGCGGCGCGTCGCCTGACGTTACTGCGCAACGCACACGGAAGCGTCCACGCAGTCAGGCGGTCGCGGCCGTGAGCGCGCATTAGTGTCTGCGATGGCATCCACTGATCCGCTGGTGATTCGCTCGCTCGAGTTCGTGGGAGGACTGGCGAGCGTCGGCGGATGGAGACCGGACCTCGATCTCCCGGAGATTGCGTTTGCGGGCCGATCCAACGTCGGCAAATCATCGCTGTTGAACAAGCTGCTCAAGCGGCGCAGCTTCGTGCGCGTGAGCAAGACGCCGGGCCGCACTCGCGAGATCAATTTCTTCAAGGTGAATGGCACGTTTCTGCTCGCCGATCTTCCCGGTTACGGGTATGCCAAGGTATCGAAGACGAGATCGGCTGAATGGGGTCCGTTGATCGAGTCGTATCTGCGCAGCACCAGACAGCTCCGCGGTGTGGTGCAGTTGCTCGACGTGCGCCACGACCCGACCGAAGACGACCGTCAGATGCTTGATTTTCTTGCCGAGGTCAGCGTCCCCGTCATGTTCGTCGCAACCAAGACCGACAAGTTGTCGCAGGCCGCGGCGACGCGGCGCGTGCAGGAACTCGCAATCATGCTGCAGGTGGACGAGGATCACATCATCCCGTTCAGTGCACAGACAGGCACGGGACGTGATGAGCTCGCGGAGGCGATTTCCGGCTTGCTTGCTCCGGAGCCGGCTGCTTGACGGTCAGCCGGCGGCTCGTCTCCGGGCTGATGGTGCTTGGCGCGGTTCCGTTCACTGCCTGCACCACCGTTCCCAGCTCGGGTCCTCAAGCTTCGGTACCAGTGTCGGGAGTACCGCAGGCCGACACCGCAGGCATCACTCTGCTTCCGCCGGGCTACGGATCGTTGCGGCAGGACGACCTGTCGTTGCACATCGACGCCGGAACGGTTCTCGTGCGCGCGCTGCCACTGGACGAGGCGCTGATTCGGTTGCTGACGCCGGACTCCTATCGTGCGCTGCACGATCTCAAGGAAGGAAGTCGCGCCGAGATCGAAGCGATCGCCCGTCGCTATGGGGGCCGGCCGGTGTCCGTGTGGCTGATATCGTTCTACGGCGTCGAGCCGAATGCGCGATTCACTCCTGGCGACCTCATCGTAACGAGCGGCGGCCGCGACTTCCGTCCGTACGACATTCTCGCACTGACAGTCGGCTTCGGCGAGAACCGCCTGAGGCAGCGCGAAACGCAGAGCGCGTTGTACGTGTACGACGGTGATGTGCAGGTGAACCAGCCCGTGTCCATCGCATATCAGGGTTCAGTCGACAACAGTTGGGATCAGACGCTCCAGGTGATAGAGCGCGAGCGCGCGATGGTGCGTGCGCGGTCCGGAAAACCGAATTAGCTTACCATCCTACCATGGCGATTCTTCCATTACGAAAGCTTGCCGACTCTCCCACTGAACCGCTGAAGCGCGCGTTTCTGGAGGAGATCGAAGATGCACTCGATGCAGCCGTTGATCGCAACGAGCTGTGCAGAAAGGTGCTTTGCTCGTTGAGCTATCCGGAGTACGCAGACGGATGGGAAACGGCGGTTGAAGACGAGTCGCTTCTATCAGCGACCCGGCTGGCTCTGCTGGCGCTGGATCCGCGCAACATCACACTCGAGCCGGAATATTACGCCGAGTGTGACGGAGCAGCATTCGCGCTGACCAAACCGCTACTGTGGTTGTGGTATTCGTTCGATCGCACTCCCCTCGGTGGTCAGAACGTCGATCTCGGTATCAGGTTACGACGGATTCTGGCCCAGCGTATTTTCCGGAAGTGTGGCGAGAACTTCAAGGCGTTTCAGAACGTCGAAGTGTCGTTCGGCTACAATCTCGAAGTCGGCGACAACGTAGTGGTTCATCGCAATGTGCTGCTGGACGACCGCGGCGGCATCGTGCTGGGGGACCGCGTATCGATCAGCGATTTCGCGAACATCTACAGCCACACTCACAGCATCGTCGACCAGCGCGACGTCACCGACGCCGTGACGCGAATCGATAACGACGTGCGCATCACCTACCATGCGACGGTTCTTGCCGGGGTTCATGTGGGAGAGAACGGGATGGTCGGTGCGGGCGCGATCGCCACGAAGGACGTTCGGCCGTACCACGTGCACGTCGGAATTCCCGCCAAGAGCATTCGCGTCAAGCCCAATGCTCCGGCCGACGTATTCCACCTGACGACTATCAAGCCACCAAAGCCATGATGATGGACGCTGACCGGTTCCTGCAAGGTCAGACTCTTGAAGAGTTTGTGACGACAGCGATGAAGTACCAGGAGCTATGGACACTCGGCGCGAAGCGCGCAACCGTCCCCGCCGACGTCATCGAGCAATTCGATACACTGCGGACGCCCGTGCGTCTCATCGCGCTCAACGAAGACTGGTGTCTCGATGCGGTTGGAGTCGTGCCGTACGTCTCGAAGCTCGCCGAGGAGCATCCGCTCGTGGAGTTTCGGAGCTTCGGGCGAGACGCCAACCCGGATCTGATGGATGCGCATCTCACTGGCGAATCTCGATCCATCCCGGTCGTAATCGCGTATGATGCTGACTGGAACGAGCTGGGCTGGTGGGGTCCGCGCCCTGCCGAGCTTCAGGAATGGGTCAGGACCGAGGGCGACCTGTTGCCCAAACCAGAGCGGTATCACTACATGCGACAGTGGTACGCGCGCGACCGCGGCGCGACGTCGCTGCGCGAGATCGCCGACATGGTGATGAACTCGCTGGACGCGCGCACTGCGGCAACGGGATGACGTGAAAGGACGACGTAGAAAGGCGATGTAGAAGGATGATGTACGGCGCGTCCCGCTTGCGCTGTGACCAGTCCGTTCGGCGTAGCTTGTCGGTCGGAGGCTCTCGATGGAACGCGCAGCACAATCGACCGACGAATGGATTCTACCAGTATTGCGCGAGCTGCTGACGTCGGCCCAGCTCGCAGCGATCGCAAAGGACACGACGGCGAGCAAATGGTGCGTCGCTGTCTCCAGCGGATTCACGACTGACGACGCGATTCTGCGCGCCATAGCGCGACGAACTCGGATGCGCGTAGCCGGCGCGCTCACGTCGTCGCCACAAGCCGTTGCGCGTGTTCCGGAGCGACTTGCGCGGCGATACTCGATTCTGCCGCTGTCGGTCTCTGCAAGTACGATAGACGTGGCCACCGCCAATCCCTACGATCTCCACTGCGAGCAGGCGATCGCGTTTGCAGCCGGTCGACGAGTACGAATGTCGCTCGCGCTTCCGGCACGGATAACCGAGCGCCTGGAAGAAGTGTATCGGCCCGCATCGGTGGTCGAGCGGCTGCTGGCGTCGGTTGGGCCTGTCGCCGTGCATCAGGTCGAGCCCGAGACAGATCCAGCAACAGCAACCCAGCTCGCCGACGGTGCGAGGGAGAGACCGATCATCAAGCTGGTCGATCATATCGTCGCGGAGGGAATTGCGGCGAGAGCGAGCGACATTCATCTCGAGTCCGAGGAAGACGCAATCTCGGTTCGCTATCGAGTGGATGGCGTGTTGCGAACGGCGATGACTCTTCCGCGCGCAATCGGACTGCCACTCGTGTCGCGCGTCAAGATAATGTCGCGACTCGACATTGCCGATCGGCTGCGCCCGCAGGGCGGACGGGCGTTGGTGATGGTGGAGGGTGAGCGAATCGATCTCCGCGTGTCCACGCTTCCGGCGGCGCACGGTGAGAAAGTGGTGATCCGCATTCTCGATGCGCGTGGCGGCGTTCGCTCGCTCGACGCGCTCGGCTTCGACGACACCGATGCAGCGCGGCTGACGCGGCTGCTCGAAACGCGTGAAGGATTGATTCTCGTGACGGGCCCGACCGGCTCCGGCAAGACCACCACGCTGTACTCTGCCCTGCACTCACTCGTATCACGCGGATTGAACGTCATCACGGTCGAAGATCCGGTCGAATACCGGATTCCGGGGATAGTGCAATCTCAGGTGAACGAGAAGGCCGGTCTGACGTTCGCCGCGGCGCTGCGATCGATCCTGCGACAGGACCCAGACGTAATTCTGGTCGGGGAGATCCGCGACGCGGAAACGGCGGCGATAGCAATTCAGGCTGCACTTACGGGACACCTCGTCTTCGCGACCCTTCACACCATCGACGCCGCGAGCTCCATCACCAGGCTAGGCGACCTCGGCGTCGATCCGGCGAAAACCGGAACGGCGCTCAAGGGAGTGGTAGCGCAGCGGCTGTTGCGCCGTATGTGTTCCGCCTGCGCGCGCGACAGCGATGAGCCGATTCCACCTTCGCTCTGGGATTGCATCCCGAACGGTGCGCGGCTCAAGGCGGGCGCCGGCTGCGACGTCTGCGCTGGAACGGGCTTCAGAGGCCGCATGGCGGCAGTCGAGTTGCTGACGATGACTCCGACGCTCACACGTCTCATAGTGACGAGCGCTCCAGCGCCCCTCATCACCGCCGCCGCGCGCGCCGATGGAATGCGCTCGCTCTGGACCAGTGGCGTCGCGCGAATAATGAGTGGCGAGACGACCGCTGCCGAAGTGTCACGGGTGCTGGACGCCGAGACGAACAGGGCCGGTGACGGCGATCAGGCCAGTGCAGAGCAAACAGACGATTGGCCTTCACGGGACGCCAAATTGCCTGCGATGTCGCCATATTCCGAGCATGGTACACAACCCGGAATGCCCGAGCGGCGCGTGGGGACAGATTCGATGACGCGAATCGAAGTTGGCGTGGTGGATGTCTACGTGATCGACCCCCAGACCGAGACGTGGAGAGTGCTGGCGCTACGGCGAGGAACCGGAACTCGCTGTCCCGGCGCCTGGGAGGCAGTCCACGGCCGGATCGAGTCCGAAGAGACCCCGGAGGACGCGGCGGTGCGCGAAGTGCTTGAGGAGACCGGACTCACGATCCGTCGACTGTACAACATCACCGTGCACTCTTTCTATCTGCATCAGACGGCGCGCGTGGAAGTTGCGATCGTGTTCTGCGCGTTCGTCGACAGCGGAGCGATCGTTACGCTCGGACAGGAACATGTCGAGTACACGTGGCTGAGCATGGAGGACGCAGCGTCGCGATTCCTATGGCCGCGCGCGACGCAGGCGCTGGGTGAGATACGACAGTTGTTGGGGAGTGGCGATGCGGGACCGGCTGAGGATGTGCTGAGAGTGTTGTGAGGAGAGGAGTGTCACTTTCACTCTGATTGCGAGACATGAACGAGGAAAGTCGAACGAATCGTGCCCGTTTGCACGCAGGACGATGCCTGTTGCTCGAGTTCGTCGCACTTGTCGCGTTGTCCGTTATTTGGTGTGGCGTGGCTTCTTCCCAACAGATCAGCGGAGCCGTACGTGTCAGCGCTCCAGCGGTTGCGTTGGACGAAACGAGCGTCGTGCTTGTCGACTCCTCCGGCGTCGTTGCCGCTGTTAGTACCACGGGCAGCAAGGGTAACTTTACGCTGCATGCTCCGAGGGCTGGTAGATACCGGATCCGCGCCCGTCGAATCGGTTTTCTTCCCGATTCCTCGGCTTACATCACGTTGAGCGCCGATCAACCGTCGCCACGCATCACTCTTTCGTTAAGCCCATTCCCTTTCCAGCTCGCGCGTGTGGGCGTTGAGGAAGCCCGTCGCTGTGTAATCGCGCCACAAGCAGGTGTAACCGTGTTCAGGCTATGGCAGGAAGCTCAGAGCGCCCTCACGGCAACGATGGCTACCTCACAAGACGTCCACACGGGCTTTGTGTTGCGTCGATTCGAACGGAGGCTGGACCCCCGCACCGGTCTAATCGAGGAGTCGCGTTCGTGGGACTCCCGCACGACCACATCGGAGCCATATGCGAGTATCCCCGCGGAGTCTCTGGCGACACACGGGTTCGTCGTTCCGGACGGCAAAATGCTGGTATACTACGCGCCGGACGCCCGCACCTTGATCTCCGATGCATTTGCAAGGACGCACTGCTTTCACCCGAGGGAAGACGGAGCACACCCCGATCTCATAGGGCTTGCGTTCGAGCCGACGAAGCAACGCGAGCGGGATCGATCCGTCCGCGACGTATCTGGCACATTGTGGCTCGATCGCATCACGCTGGCTCTCAGAACGCTCGACTTCGAATACCGCGGCAACTCCGGAAGTGCGATGGATACCGACGCTACACCAACCGGACATCTCCAATACGCACAATTGCCGACCGGCGCGTGGATTGTAAATAGCTGGCTGATCCACATGCCGGTCGTCACTGTCGTGTCCACTATAATGGCCCCGAACGGCCTCTCGTCGGAGACGGGAGCGATTACGCTTGTCCGCACTAACGCGAGACGCGTCGAAAGTGTCTGGGAAGCTGGTGGTGATGTGGAACACACCCTGGCGGTCGCGTGGCCCCGCGATTCGTCGAACGCGATATCCCCGTATGGCGCCATTCACGGTAGCGTTGTTGACACGACGTCGTCCGGGGCACGCCAAGGCATCCAGGATGTCCGCGTCACGTTGCGCTCCACGCGCCTCGCTTCGGATTCCACGACACTCTACTCCGTATTTACCAATGCTGCTGGTAGCTTCGCGATCGAGCATATCACACCGGGTGCGTATTCCATTCGAATGACATCGGCGCGCCTCGACACATTGGGAATCGACATCGCCGCGCGGCAACTAGATGTGGGGCCAGCGACACTGCAATCTTCGGCGACAATCATCCCAGCGGTTGCGGAGGTGGTGCACAACATGTGTCAGAACAGCCTGCCGCCCCGCGAAGCGCTGCTTCACGGAATCATCCATAATTCAACTGACGATCCCGTACCCGGTGCGCGCATCGATGCGTCCTGGTTTGCGATCGCAGATTCGCGCCGAAGCCATTTCGCGGCGACGACGCATACCGTTGCGACATTTTCCGATGCTCGAGGTGCGTACGTGATCTGCGGAATACCGACGGATCAAGCGTTGAAGATCGTCGTGACGGACCGCGCCGGAGGAAGTACCACGTCGACAACCCTCACCCAGAAGGCGCGCGTCGGCATGGCAAATTTCTCGCTGCCTGGTGGTCATGTGCTTCCATCGGAGCAGCCCCTCTCCGGCCGCTAAATCGTCACTCCACGCTGAACGCGAACGGCTGAATTACCAACTGCCTCACCGGACATCCACCCGTCCTCGTCGGCTCGTACGCTGCCGTGGAAGGCCGCTCGCGTAACGACTTGGTGAACCCGTTCTACGTCGCATGGTTCTGAGCCTGCCGAGCACGGTGAGAGGTCGGGGCGGCGTTCGCGTCCCGCTTACGATTACATCACTCTGTATCGTACCGCGACGTAGCCGGTCCGCGGCTCTCCTGGTGCAACGATATGACCCGCAACGAGCTCAGGATACGCACGGTCGAACACGTTGCGAGCGCCGATGTCCAAAGTGGTTGCATGGTTGAGACGTACGCTGGCCGTGGCGTGTAGCAAACCGTATGCTCCCAGAACGACACCTGGCTCGTCGAAGGGCGAGTACGGACCAACCCAATTCCCGCTCACTCGGATGGTCCATGGAGCGTCTGCACTCGCACTCGGCGAGACGTCAAGTGCGGCCGATCCGACGTACCGCGCTGTATTGTATACTCGAAGCCCATTCAGCACTACAGCGGGTCCGTTTGGATCGTCTCCTGGAACGACCTGATTCGTGTATCGCGCGTCGTTGAACGTCCAGTCGCCGCTCAGCGTAGCGAACGAATTTACGGGTGCATGTAAGCCGAGCTCAATGCCTTGGCGCTTGCTTGCACCGCCACTTATAGAGCCAGCAGTAAGTGGATTGAAAGTCTGTTCGTTGCTGACATTCATCCGAAATAGAGCGGCGGATGCAGTGATGTGATCGACATCGAGCTTTACGCCGCTCTCGTACGCCCATACCGTGATTGGCGCTAACATCGGATCTGCGAGCACACCGTCCGTGGACCGGAAGCCGCGTGATGCGTTGGCATACAGGGCGACCTCACGCGTGAGACGCACGAGCGCCCCCATTTTGGGCGAGAACACACCGTGCGCGCCCGAGGCCGTCTCACCGCCAGCGACATCGGGAGTCGAGCGCGTGTCGAGAATATCGTAGCGACCTCCCAAGTCGAGCCGGAGGCGTCCGATCGTAGTGCTTGACGCAACGAACAACGCGCCAGAGAGTTGTCGCCCGGTAAATAACGCGTTGACAGAATCGCGCGCCCGCGCCGTGGTGAAGTAGTTCTGATAACGAGCATCGTCGAGTCTACCTTCGGTACCGACGGTGATATCCGTGTTCGCCGTGGTATATGTCACGGCACTCGTAAGACCAAAGCCGGTTCTCGAATCTTCTTCTTCGGTCTGGCTACCCGTACCCTCGAACTGCCCGCCCGCGGGTGGAATAGTGAGAAACAACTGCCAGCGGCCCTGCGTGGCGTACGCTGTCGTTCGCCAGATCAGATCGCCGCCAGTGACGCGTAGACTCACCCGCTCCTGGGCACGCCGCTTGAATCCGCCGTCAGTCGGATTCGACACGATGTCATACTGATGAGCCCGGAACTCGCTCTCACTCAGGTAGCCTGGTGAGCGCCAGCGCGCCCCATAGAGCTCGATCCCGCCGTCCAGGGTGACGTTCGGTGCGAGACTGCGCACGATGCGCGCGTGCCCCTGAGTGAGATCGCTGGCGCTGTTGGGGCGGAAACCATCTTCGTGGCGCGCGCGCAAGCCGAACACGCCGCCGCTGGATCCGTGATCGAATCCAGATAGTACTGTTGCGTCCGCGAGGCCATTCGAGCCGCCACTCGCAACGAGTTGCGTTCCGGTCATGCGCTCGACGGTGCGAACGTTGACAACTCCAGAGATGGCGAAGTTGCCGAAGAGTGGGCTCACTGGGCCTTTGATGATGTCGATGTCCTGGATTGCCAGCGGGAAGAGCAGACTCCAATCATTGTAACCCTCTGCGTGGCCGTTAACGGGCTCGTTGATCGGCACGCCGTCAACCCAGAGCGCGAGATCGGTCGAATGATCCGAGCTGAAACCGCGGAGTGATGCGTCTGACGCGAAACCAGGTCCCTGGCCTTGCTGATGAACCTCGACGCCTGCGGTTTGGCGCAGCAGCTCCCATGGAGTCGCGGCGGGCGTTAACTCGATGACGCGCTGCGAAACGTGCGTCGAGGTTGAAGGCGATCCCTGATCGGCTGGTGCAGCCGTGATCGTGACTGCGTGCAGTTGCGCTGCACGCGCGGTGGAGTCCTTCCGCGTTGAATCAGTCACCTGCGCCTGCACGGCGCTTGTGACCGAACTGATGGCGATACAGAGCGTCGCAGCAGCGATGCCCGCGCGCCCGAACAGAATATTCGGGATCGAATGGATGAATCGATGAATCATTGTGTCGCGATGAAATCCGAGAGCTGGGCACGGCGGGCGCCGCACGAGGCGATCTCGGCGATAGCTGGTGAGAACGACTACGCTATCGGATCGGGAGGGCCGTTCGCGAAGGGAAGACGATGAGCTGGCCGCGCCGGTGCAAAAAACGTCGCACGATCCGGCGCGAGGGTCGAAGCATCCGCGCTGATGACGGATGGAAACGCAGCCGCAAATGCAGGTCCGTCACAGGTGGGCGCTGAAGGACAGCTGCAGGCAGAGCCGCAGCAGTCGGGCGACGAACCATCGGGATGGTGCTGGCCGCCCCCGCGCTTGGTCCGATCGTGGCTCGCAGTCGAAGCATGTCCGCAGTCGCTGCCCACATCGGCGGCCATATCGCGCATCTGCGGCATTCCGGACATTGCGACCATTGCAGCCGCGTGCATTCCCGTTTGAATCGGGAACACGACCGCGAACACGATGGCGCAGAGCGCCCACCCGAGACGAACCGACCATGACCGGTGCACGTGGTTGAATATAGCAACCGCGGATCCGCGGTGCTCGGACGCATGGCTGGCGCTTCCATTGAGAGCATGACCGAGAACACCGAAACGACAATACCCGAGTCGGCGCGGAGTTCAGCTCACTCCTACAGAATCGGCCAGAAGTCGCGACTCACATCGAAATAGAAGCTCCATCGCCCATCACGCGTCCCGCGCGCAACATCGAAGCGCAGCAGATCGAACACGCTGAGCAAGCCCACGCCCGCGCTCGGATACCATCCCTTGCCATCGACCCACGCGGTATGAACGAACGGCGCCAGCGTCGCGGTCGCCGGTGCGCGTCCCCACTCGCCGAGCGGCACGGGGATGAATGGAACCTTCGCTCGCCACTCGACGTGCACCGCACCAGCGCGCTCGCCAACGAGTGAGTGAAAGTCATACCCAGGCGCCGTTACCGGTCCGCCGAGTGCGATGAGAGACTGCGGCGGAGTCCGGGTTCCGCTCGTGAGACCCGCCGCCAGCATCGATATCGCCAACTGTCCGGTAGAGAACGTACGAGTCGCCGCAACGGTGCCGACGCCCTTCCCCGACTCGGTCACGAAATGCGCTAGCGCATCCTCTCGATCATGCAGCGCCGAAAGCGAGAGCGCCGCTGATGCGTCCATTCCGAATAGATCGAAGCGCGGTGCGTCGAGTCTGAGCGTCGCTCGCGCTTCTATCAGCGATGTCGCAGGCTGCGGTGGAGCGAAGTGCCCCGACGCCGGTTCTCCATGATCGGTGGCCATCGCCTGTCTCTCCACCGCAAACTCGAATGTCGGACGCAACGACATTGCGGTCGGCGCAAAGAACGAGAGCGACCCGCCGCGTGCGCTGAAGAGACCGGTGTAGTCGCTGCCGTACTCCTGCGTCGCAAAGCTGTTGATGAGACCCGAGCGCTCGGGAACCACAGACACGTCGTGCAACGCACGATAGGCCGCGACGCTGACCCCTGCTCCGCTATTCGACGAATAGGTCAGCGCAGCGTGCGGCTTCCAGTCGCGATCCGAAAAGCCATAGCCGGCGCCGGCGTTGAGAGCCAGACGCGGTGCAGCATACACGGTGGCAGCCGCCCCAAGCGCGATTCCCTCGACGCGATTGACATGAACGAACTGCGACACTGAAGAGCCAGCCAGCGCCAGCGTGCGCGCACGCTCCACCGTCCGTGCACGCACGAGATCACTCACCTCGCTATGAAGCTTCGCAACGTCCGAGCTGGCAAACGACTGCACATCGGGTGGAATCGAATCGAGCACCGTCCCGGGGAACTTGAATCCAGGGGTCGTAACCTCGCCGCTCCGCGTAACTACCGCGCCCGGCGCAATCTCTATCTCGGGACCCCGATCGAACACCGCATCGACCGGCACGTTCACGTCATAATCCGAAATCTCCCAGCGTCCCCGAATTATCCCGCGCGCTGGGTAGTCCAGCCACGTTCCCGTCCTCCGGATCTCCACTTCCTGCCGCCTCGGCAACCAGAACCGCCCCTCGATCAATCCGCTCTCGAGCACGACAGAGATATCCTCCAGGTCCTTGTCCCTGTACGCTGCGCGCGTGAACCCGATCGCCATGCGCACAACAGATCCGCTCTGCCGGTCCACGTACACGGATCCGATCGCACGCGCAGCATTCTGGTCCTTCGGCCGAAACCGCAGCTGTACCACGTCCAGCGTCCGGTCGCCCAGCCGTATCTCCAGCGAGTCGCCAACGGCAAAGTCGTAATCGTTGAGTCCGGATGGCGATAGCGGATGGGGGACGTCCTGTACCTCGTCGCCGTCGCCAATCCTGATGAAGCTCGGGAAGTTGTTCTGCACTATCCCGAGATGGTCCCGGTGATAATTGATGTCGGTCGGCAGGACCAGTGTATCGCGGCGTCCCTTGATCAACTGTTTGCTGAGCGACGGCGCCTTCCAGTAGATATCCGACGCGATCTGGTCGGCGCGGACTATCTTCGGAGGATCGGGAAAGCCCTTGCCCAACTGGGCAAGAAAGGTCAAGTAACCCCTGGCCTCCGCCTTGTAGCTTTTTAGCCCGCTATCGGCGAGCTGAGCGGCACGAACCGCAGTCGCGTGAGTCGCCAGGCTCTCGGCGCGCGCGGAGTTCCAGTCCTGGGCGGCGATGGCGACGGGAGCGAGAAGAATTACCAGCCCCGTTGTCATGGTGCGCTTCATCCCTCAACTTAACGCATGGATTTCGACCGTTTCCGCGCGCATGCAGCGACAGCCGGGCTCGTCCCCGTCTGGCGCGACATGCTGCTGGACATAGATACGCCCGTTTCCGCCTTCGCAAAGCTCAGGCGGGGAGGCTTCGCCTTCCTTCTGGAGTCAGCTCCGGCGGGCAGCGAAACGTGGTCCCGCTACACCTTCATGGGCACGGAGCCGCGCTCGGCGTGGTCGCTGTCGGATGGAGTCGTCTCGGACTGGTCGCCCTCCCGCGGCTGGCACACGGAACGCCAGGTCGTTGACCCCCTGGCTGATCTGGAACGGCTGGTAAAGGAGCACGTGCCGGCACACGTGCCGGAGCTCGGCGTGTTCTGGGGCGGCGCAGTCGGCTACCTCGGGTATGATGTTGTACGCGCGATAGAATCGCTCCCGAATCCGCCGCGTAAAAAGCTCGACATACCCGACGCGTTGTTCGTCTTCACGCGTGGCCTCGTGGTGATCGACAACCTGCGCTCGCAGGGACGACTCATCGTGTCCGTGCCCGTTCCCCGCGATGCGAGTGAATACGAGCTGCGAGAGTTGTACGACGATGCGCAGGCGGAGCTCGACGCGATCGCCGCGCGTCTGCTCGATCCTTCTCCGCTCGAGCCTCTCTCACTCGGTGCGCCAACCAAGGCGCTGATTGGCAAATCGAACTACGAGCACGACAGATTCATCGCTGACGTCGAGCGCATCAAGGAATACATTCGCGCCGGCGATTGCTTCCAGTGCCTGCTCGCGCGTCGCATCGACGTCGAGCACGACTTCGACAGCTCGGATCTCTACCGTGCATTGCGCGCCCTGAACCCATCGCCGTACATGTACCATCTCGACCTCGACGGTACGGAACTCGTCGGCAGCTCTCCCGAGCTGCTCGTACGGCTTGCGAATCGCCAGGTAACCGTACGCCCGATTGCAGGGACGCGTCCACGTGGAAGCACGGCGGAAGAGGACGAGCGGATGACGACAGATCTTCTCGCCGACGAGAAGGAGCGCGCCGAGCATGTGATGCTTGTCGATCTGGGGCGCAACGACGTCGGGCGCGTCGCGGAGTACGGCACCGTGGCGGTGAGTGACTTCATGTGCGTCGAGAAGTACTCGCACGTCCTTCATATTGTGAGTCAGGTCGATGGAACCGCGCGTCCGGAGATCGGCGTCGCGGATGTACTGCGTGCGACCTTCCCTGCCGGCACGATGACAGGCGCGCCGAAGGTGCGTGCGATGGAGATCATCGATGAGCTGGAGCCGGAGCGCCGCGGCGCTTACGCGGGTGCGGTCGGATACATCGGCTGGGGCGGCGAGCGCATAGATCTCGCGATCACGATTCGCACGTGCGTGATTGCGAACGGAGTCGCTTCCGCACAGGCAGGCGCCGGAATCGTCGCTGATTCCGTTCCGGAATCCGAATGGATCGAGACCGAGAACAAGGCACGCGCAGTATTGACGGCGATCGCGCAGGTCCGCGCCGGTATTGCACCGCGGCAGGTAGTCGCGCAGGATGGCGGATGAGCTCGGATCTGATCCCGATCACCGGCTATGAGCACATAACCGTCGCAGGCGCGAACATTCTGGTGGCGCGCGCGATGGCGGAGACCACGCGCGCGATTCTGGAACACGACACGCTGTACACGTACGCGTCAAAGGTGCCGGACGCGCTGGTGTTTCAGGGACGCGCGCCAGTGTACGCGATAAACTTCCCGCCGCTGTCGGGCCGCGTCGCAGTGCGTCATGTGATGCGCGGCGGCTTCGTCGGCCGGTTGTTGCACGACCGGTTCCTTCCGCCTACACGTGTGGCCCGCGAGCTGACCGCCGCATTCCGTCTGCGGCTCGGCGGCGTTCCCACGCCGGAGGTACTCGCGGTCGGCACGTATCCGGCTGGCGGATTCTTTCGGCGCGCCGATGTGGTTACGCGGTTCGTCGAGGGCAGCGCAGATCTTTCGGCGGTGTTTGGCGATGTGCGCAACGACGCACAACGACGCCCGATCCTCGATGCGGTCGCGCGGCTCCTGTCGCGGCTGACCGCAACTGGCGCGCAGCATCCCGATCTCAATCTCAAGAACGTGCTCATCACATCCGGCGATGACGGATACATCGCGCACGTACTGGATGTCGATCGCGTGCACTTCCACGTTCCGGGAGATCCGCTGGTCGCTCGCGCCAACATCGAACGCCTCATGCGCTCTCTGCGCCAGTGGCGTACGCGCCTGGCGCCACGCACCAACGCATTGTCCGACGAGGACATGTCGTACCTGGCTCTGACAGCGGCGGCGCAACCAGCGTGAGTCGAGCCGACGTTCGGTTGGACAGAATATGTATCATGCTCATGTCCGCCGCGGGAGACGTGGTGCACGCCCTCCCCCTGGTGACCGCGCTCAAGCGATACCGGCCGGCGTGCACCGTTTCATGGATCCTCCAGGCAGTACCGGCCACCATGGTACGCGGCCACCCATCAGTCGACGAGATAATCGAGTTCGACAGATCGCTCGGTATCCGCTCCTTCACCGATCTGCGTCCACGGCTCCGAACGCACGAGTTCGATCTTCTGATCGACCTCCAGGTCTACTTCAAGGCCGGTATCGTTACCGCACTCGCTGACGCGACCGTGAAACTCGGCTTCGATCGCGCTCGTGCACGCGATCTCAACTGGCTCTTCACGAACAGAAAGATTCCACCGCGTCCCATACGGCACGTCCAGGACCAGTACCTCGAATTTCTCGAGTATCTGGAAGTGCCATATGCACCGCTCGAATGGAACATCGGGCCATGGGCCGGAGAGCGCGCGTGGCAGGCGGAGTGGATTTCACAGTTCGAGCGTCCCGTTGCCGCCGTCGTAATCGCCACGAGCAAGCCTGAGAAGGACTGGCTTCCCGAACGCTGGGCCACTGTGTGCGACGCACTGTATTCCGATTACGGATTGCAGCCCGTACTCGTGGGCGGCCGCTCCGCACGAGAGCTCGATGCGGAACGGATTATCAGAGAGCGCGCTTCGACTCCCATTCGCTCCGAGCTTGGTAGCGGCCTGCGGAAGCTCATCAGCATTCTCGATGCATCCGCGCTGGTGCTGGCGCCGGACACCGGTCCGCTTCACATGGCCGTGGCCATGAACCGACCCGTAATCTCGTTACTCGGCTACACCAACCCGAAACGAACAGGCCCTTACCGGCGCTTCCACGATCTCATGATCGATGCATACGCGAATGACGGAGAGAATTACCTCCCGACTATGGAGAACCGGCCCGGCCGCATGCCGCGCATAACCGTCGACGACGTCCTGGCACGCGTCGAAGTCTGGCGGCAGCAGTACTCGGCGTTGCGTTGACCGCATTAGGTTCGAACGCCTATTCCTCCCAGGCCCTCACACCCGCGACGATCCGATTCAACACCGCCACATCGCCGGCATAAACGATGGCACGCGTAGGTGGGGAACGGATGCATCCGTGCCTGTCACTCGGAAATAATTCCGCAATCTCGGTTACTCACCCGGCCCGCGCCCACCGCGGCCGCCACGACCCGCACCACCGCCGAACGCCGGCGGATTCTTGATGTTCTCAGGCACCTTCTTCCACTGGTCCGGCGTCAGAATCTTCTGAACCTGAGCCATTGCCGCGGTCAGATTCTGTCGGCCTGCGACAATCTGCGGACGGATCTTCGACATGATCGCCTGCGGATTCCCCGAGCCCTGCTTCGCAACTTCCGCTCGGATCTGCGCGCCAAGTGCAAGCGCCTGCGCAGCAAGCGTATCGGAGACAGTCGTTAGTTGCGTCACCTGTGCATCGCTGAGGTTGAGCGAGTCGCGCATCTGTATGATCTGCGCAACCGGGTTCTGCATCGCCGACGACGCGATCGACGAGCTGTCCGTCCGCGCAGCGAATATCTGCCTGAAGCGATCGCGGGGATCGGGGCCCAGTGCCAGCCTGGCCTGCAACGCAAGCACGAATGGCTGACGATACACCGCACGTGCTGAGTTGTTGGAGCCGAAGCGACCGTTCACATCGTAGATGAACTGCTGCTTGACCGGATCGAACCCGCGTACGTAGAGCAGCGTCGGGTCGGCGCGATTGAACTGACCCCAGCCACGCAGGTTGCTGCCGTGGAGCAGCTGGTCCAGACCGGCGAGCACGTTGGATCCGACGAGTGAGAACGTCATCTTGCGATGCAGGTTGAAGCCATCGGGCCGGAAGTTCATCTGCATGTCGAGCGACGGTGTCCACGGACCGCGGCAGCTGTTGCGTCCCGCCACAGTCCCCAGCTGCGACGTAAGACAGTCGCGAATATTGGACGGCGAGCCCGCAATCAACTGCTTCATTGCGGAGGCAAGCGCGGGATCGGCAGTCGTTGCGGGATTGAATATGAACGCGCGGTCGTTGTGCGAGCCGTCGCCGTTGATGTCGCCCGATACCATCGGGGTGAACGGCGCGCCGGAGCTGAGACGCGCGTTCGCTGTAATATCGAGCCAGTCCTTGACCGGCTTCGTGAAGTAGGTCTGAATGGTATTGCGAATGTCCTGATCGCCCGGCGCCCATTCACTGATGTTGGGATTTCCACCAGTGGTCGGTGATGCGAATCCCTGGGCCGCCGAGCAGCAGGTGAACGACGATTGGTCACGGGTACGCTGCAGCGTGTACGCAAATGTAAAGAACGTTCCGCCCGACGTCGCGCCGTTCAGAGACAGCGTCAGTTGGCGCGTATCGCTCTGCAGTCCGGAAGTGAGCTCGAGCACCTGACCATATTCCGGATAGATGCGCGATCCGCCCGACGTTACCTGACCGGTGCCGGTTACTATCGCAGCCGCCGGTGCATAGACCGGCCGATTCCCTTCGTCGGCGAGACTGAACGCCGGCGAAGTCTTGAGGTTCAGATCCTGCACGCCATAGAGTGCCACACCGCGCGCGTAGCTCGCGTCGGCCGACAGGGTGATGTTGCCAATCAGCCTGTGCTGAAGTCCGAGCGAAGCGCGCCACGAGCGGGGTGCCTCGAAATCCGGAGCGAACAGTGTGACAGAAGGACTGACCGACGAGAAATTCTGCGGTATCGAGGTATTACCTACGCATGCCGTTGGAGCGGTTGTCGGATCGCCGAGATAGCTCTGCCAGTCCGGCATCGGCACGGCCGGCCCGATGCACGACACCTGCTGCTCGGTGTCGATCAACCCAGTGGCGCCTGCCGCAGATGTGAACAATCCTGTTGGAGTCTTTGCGCGAAACTCGCCGATTCCGCCGCGAAGCAGAAATGCCGGCTGGAATTGCGCGAACGGATCGTTGGGATTCGGCTTGGTGAGATTGATCGAAAATCCGGCACGCGGACTGAAGTGGACCTCCGTTGGAAAATCGTTCGTGCGAAGACCGAATTTGGATTCGACATCGGAGTTGAGCGGCGGTGCGTCATCCACCTTCGTCCCCTCCGCGCGGACGCCATACACAAGCTGCACCTGGCGGTTCGGGCGCCACGTGTCGCCCAGGTACACCGCGCCTGCAACCGTCTTGCCTGCGCGCTCCTGAGACAGGAGGGTTCTGCTGTAGCTGTCCGGTGTATCGGATAGCAACGCGCCAAGCGAGTTGTAGGTGAACGTCCCAAGCCTGTTGTTGGTCACGTTCTGGCGGAACGTATTGAGATCGAACAGCGTTCCGAGGCGAACGCGATGCGTGCGATCCTTGCTGAGATACGAAACTTCGTCAGCCGCCTCGATCAGTGCAGAGCTGCCAGCTTGCGGGAAACCTGGATTGCCGCCGAAGCTGATCACGCTGAGTGCCTGAGTTCCATCCGCGAGCGGCGAACTGATCCGGACGCGTCCAGATGGGAGCGTCAGATATCCTTCAGAGTGATTGTTGTCGCGTGAATAGTACGTCCGCAGCTCGTTGATTATACCACTCTCGAAGTTGGACGTAAGCGTCGCCGCGATACCGGCTCCGGTTGTGGTGCTGGCGCCCGCGCTGGATGGAAGTGCGTAGGGATTGGAGCGCGTTGGATCCTGCGTGCTGCCCCGGTAGTCACCGCGAATCGTGAGACTGTTGGCATCGTTCACGAAATAGTCGAGACGGAGGAGGCCGACCGTGTTGTCGCCGATGCGCCGGTCCGGTACCGCTGCGGGAGAGGGAATTCCGAGCGCCCTCACCTGCGATTCGAAAGCCTGCACCGAAGCCGGATCGAGTCCGAGCGTGGACAACGTTGCCGGTGACGACGCCAGGAGTGATTGCACCGGATCGCTGCGCCTCCGCAGTTGCGCAGATCCGAAGATGAACATCTTGTCCTTGATGATCGGGCCGCCGAGTCCCGCGCTTATCTGATCCTGCAGATACGTCGGTGAAACTGCAGCGCTGTCCGCTCCTTCGAATTCGAGCACCGGATCGCGCCGGGAGTAAGTGAAGCCGCCAGTGAGCTCGTTTGTTCCACCACGCGTCGTGGATGCGATCTCGCCGCCACTGAACTGGCCCTTGGATGGATCGTACGTGTTCGTCACCACGCGCGTGCTGCGCAGTCCTTCCGCAGGGACGGAGAAGCTCCCGAACGAGAGACCGTCGAGTGTCGTGTTGTTGAGCGTCGATCGCTGACCCGCAACGGAAAACGCAGCGGCCGTAGTGTCATTACCGGCGATTCCAACCACACCTGGCGCCATTGCCGCGATCGCCGAGATGTCGCTCATGTCGACCGGTAGTCGCTCGAGCTGCTCGGATGAGAGCGTGCGCCCGCTTTCGCCAGGTGTGGGCGGCGCCCCACGGTCGCGCCCACCGTTGCGCGCCGTTACGGTGACTGTCGACAGCTTCGCTGCGACCTGCGTGCCGATCTGCACGTCGGTCACGAGCCGATCCTCGTCGCCCTGCCGCGCGACGTTGCGCGAGATTGGCGCGAATCCTATCGCGCGAAACTCGATACGGTACTGACCGCCGCCATCGGGAAAGAGAATCGTGTATCGCCCTTCGGCGTCGGTGCGCTTGGTGCGCGTGATCCCACTCTCTGCGGACTTCACAGCCACGGTCACGTTCTCGAGTGGCTTTCCGTCAGGGCCGAGCACGCGACCCGTCACGATGTCGGTGGTGCTACCTATCTGCGCCTGCGCCGGACGGGAATTGATCCCGATACCAAGCAGTACCGCGGCGAACAGGACGAACGACTTGCGCATGACCGCATTTCCCGCCCCGCAGGGCGGGGCAATCTAGGTGTGTCGCGTCGCTCCGCCGAAGTGATAGCGAACGCGAAATTTTTGCATCAGCTCTACCAGTCGGACCAGCGACAGACCCATCACTGCGAAATAGTCGCCGTCGATGCGTCGTACTATCGTTGCACCGTAACCCTGAATACCGTACGACCCCGCTTTGTCCATCGGCTCGCCGGTCGCGATGTATTCGCGAATTTCATCGCTCGACAAGCTTCGGAACGTCACTGACACATCATCTACGGAAGACTCCAATTCACCGTTGAACGCGCAGGCCATTCCTGTCAGTACAGTGTGAGTTGCACCGCTCAGATCCGAAAGCATCCTGCACGCGTCGTCTTCTGTACGCGGCTTACCCATCACCCTTCCATCCAGAACCACAATCGTATCCGCGGCTATGACCAACGCGCCGGGATGCCGCGCCGCTATCTTGGACGCCTTCTCCCGCGCAAGCCGCTCGACGTGCGCCGCAGGCCGTTCTCCGCCGTGCATCGATTCATCGATGTCTGCAGGATCGACCGTATGCTGAATGCCAATCAGTTCCAACAGCTCGCGCCGGCGCGGTGACGCAGACGCGAGAACGAAGCGGGGCTCATTCATCTAGAAAAGCCCCACTTGTCCTTTTACCGACGCGATCAATTTTGCCGGGTCGTATCCGACGCCCTGCCTGAAAACCAATTCGACCTTTCTGATGTCAGAGACGTTCGTGGCCGGGTCGCCGTTAATGACGACCAGATCCGCCTGCTTGCCGGTGGCGATCGAACCGATCTCGCTCGCTCGCCCCAGATACGTCGCGCCGTTCAGTGTGCAGATCCTTATCGCTTCGAGAGGCGTGAACCCGCTCCCCACGAGCAGCTCGACCTCACGCTGGTCCGAGTAGCCGGGAATGACCCCGCCCGCTCCGGTCGGATCGGTTCCCGCTATCAACAGACCGCCAGCGCGCGCGAACTGAAGCTCCATCGCACGATCCTTCGCGAACAGTGTCGAATAGATGGAATGGTCGTTCCCCTGGACCGTCGCGTAGAACTTCTCGAATCGTTGCTTGAGTATTGGGTCCAATACATCCAGACCTGGCGGCATCGGCTGGCCGGGAGTGAACGTCTCGAATACCGTGAGGGTGGACGTTATCGCAACGTGATGCGCGATCAGATCGGCGATCAGCGATTTGAACTGCGCGCTGTTGGGATCGACAGCGGCCATCGACGCCATACCGGCGGCCTGTCCGGGGCAGACGTCGGGCTTCTTCGACGTATCAAAATCCGTTGATACAAAGAAGCCGTGCTCCAGATCGTCGATCCCTGCCGCAATCGCTTCGCGGTAAGTCACCGAGCAGAGGTGTCCCGTGATCTTGAACCCGCGCTTGTGCACTTCGTCTACCGCAGCCGCAAGCTCTGCGCGAGTGATGTTCATGTACGCCTTGAACGACGTCGCCCCCGCGTCGGCCCAGAAATCCACCATCCGACGCGCGTCGCTCGCATCCTTGAGCTCGTGCATCTGGCCGATGCCGAGCCCTGGCCCCTGCAGATACGGCGCGCTCGCATCGATCCACGGACCAGGTTTGTCCCCATTCCTTATCGCGCGCGCAATGTTGATCTCGCCATAGCCGTTCATGTTGCCGCCCGTGCGCATGGACGTCACACCGCCGGCGAGATACAGACGCGTGAAGCTCTCCGCCACATTGCCGTACACTCCCGGACCCGTCGGATAAAACAGATGCTCGTGCATCATCACGAGCCCGGGAATCACCGACTTTCCTGTAAGATCCATCACCTGCGCGTTCGCCGGCGGCTTGATCGCCGCGCTGTTCCCCATCTCGGCGATTTTCCCGTCACGCAGAATCAGCGTCTGGTCGACACGCGGTTGTGCGCCAGTTCCGTCGATCACGCGCACGTGAGTCAGCGCAACTACTGATGTGTCGACGGTAACGTACTGCCGCACGTTGCGTGACAGTACCGGCCGCTGCGCAGCCATCACGTTCGGCGCAGTGATCATCGGCGCCGCGAGCGCCAGCACCAGCGCGCGCGCCGCCATCGGAGGATGTTTCGAAGTCTTCATGCAGGGACATTACGCTGTCACATGACCGCCGTCCACCGGCGCGCCGTTCCGCAACGGCTCTGCAACGGCCCTGCGACGGCCCTGCGACGGGTCGAGCGCCTCCGTGTGCCTCGCTACCCGGCGACAACCGCAGAGCGTTCCAGCAGCAACGTCACTGGGCCGTCGTTCACCAGCTCGACCTGCATGTCGGCACCGAACTCGCCCGCGGCTACGGGGAGGCCGCTGTTCGCCAGCGTGACGAGGAATTCCTGATACAACGGAATCGCGACCTCGGGCCGCGCCGCGTCCACGAATGATGGGCGGCGGCCCTTTCGAGCATCGCCGTACAGCGTGAACTGCGACACGACCAGAATCGACCCGCCAACGTCCGCGACCGACCGGTTCATCTTCCCCTCACCGTCTCCGAAGATGCGGAGGCCGAGCAGCTTCTCGGCCATCCAGTCGACCTCGCGGCTCGCATCGTCGTGCGTGAAGCCGACGAGGAGCATGAGTCCGGTGCCGATCTCTCCCACCACCCTACCGCCCACGCGCACCGAGGCGCGCGACACCCTCTGAACGACCACTCGCATTGGTCAAATCTGGCCCGTCGCGTGCAGCGGCAGCAATGGGCCTTCCGTCCGCGCCTCTTGCCGCCCATTCTCCGCCCGTTCTTGACATATCAATATTTCTTGATGTATCATTGAGCGAGCGCCTCGCATCGCTGATCTCTTTTGTTGCATATATCAACCAAACTTGATGGAAGCAAATACTTTAGGCTGGTCGCCGACGTCCGCCATGGACGCGCCTGTCCTCCGGCGCCTGTCCCGGCTGGATCGCTTCCTCCCGCTCTGGATATTCGCCGCGATGGTGAGCGGCATCGCGCTGGGACGGGCGTTCCCGGGACTGGGCGCGCTGCTCGACCGGGTGCAGGTGGCCGGCGTGTCGGTGCCAATCGGCATCGGACTGCTCTGGATGATGTACCCCGTGCTCGCCAAGGTGCGCTACGAGAGCATCGGTGCGCACGTGGCCGATCGGAAACTGCTGGGCACGTCGCTGGTGCTGAACTGGGTGATCGGCCCCGTCGTCATGTTCGCGCTGGCGTGGTTGTTACTTCCGGATCTGCCGCATTATCGCGACGGACTTGTTCTGATCGGGCTCGCACGGTGCATCGCGATGGTACTGATCTGGAACTCGCTTGCATGCGGCTCGGCAGAGCTTGCCGCTGTCCTCGTCGCACTCAACTCCGTCTTCCAGATTCTCACCTACTCGGTTCTGGGGTGGCTCTTTCTCACGGTCGTCCCGCACTGGCTTGGAGCTGACACGACTGCGCTTCACGTGTCGATGTGGCAGATCGCAAAGAGCGTTCTGATCTTCCTCGGCATTCCACTCCTCGCCGGCTATCTCACACGACGGACGATGGTGGCGAAACGCGGCGAGACATGGTACAACGAGAGCTTCATCCCGCGCATCGGTCCGACTGCACTGCTGGGATTGCTGTACACCATCGTGCTGATGTTCGCGATGCAGGGAACGCGCATCCTTCAGCTTCCGGTGGACGTCCTGCGAATCGCGATCCCACTGGTAGTGTACTTCTTCATAATGTTCGGGCTTGCCTTCGTGCTCTCGATGAAGCTTGGCTTCAGCTACGCCGAAACGGCGTCTCTCTCCTTCACGGCCGCTGGCAACAACTTCGAGCTTGCGATAGCCGTGGCCATCGCGACATTCGGCATTGCCTCCGGTGAAGCGCTCGCCGCAGTGGTGGGTCCGCTGATCGAAGTGCCTGCACTGGTCGGTCTGGTTTACGTGTCGCTCTGGGCGGGAAGGCGCTATTTCCAGACGTCGCCCGCAACGACATAGAGGCGACGAATCATGCGTTACGCGCTCATTTCAGACATCCATGGGAACCGGCCGGCGCTCGAATCCGTGCTCGCCAGCATTCGCACGCGCGATGTCGACAGCATCTACCATCTTGGCGACCTCGTTGGATACGCCCCCTGGCCAAACGAAGTCTGCGAGATCATCGCCCGCGAAGGAATTGCCGGTGTCGCCGGCAATTACGACTCGACAGTCGCAAATGACTACACGCACTGCGGCTGCCGGGCCGAGGACCCGCATCAGGAAGAGCTTGCGCACCAGAGTTACGAATGGACACGGGAGCACGTCAACGCAACCACCAAGGCATTTCTTCGCGCACTTCCCTTCCGCATCGACATTCGTCCAGCGGGAGGACATGTCGCCGGGCCGACGGTGACGCTGGTGCACGCAACACCACTCAACAACCTCATCTACGTCGATGAGAGTCGGCCAGACGCGTTCCTGACGAAGATGGCGGACGTGGCCAAACTCAAAAGGGGCGATGTGCTTGCATTCGGGCATACACACAAGCCGTGGCGCCGGACGGTGGGAGGAGTGCATTTCATCAATACGGGAAGCGTCGGACGGCCAAAGGATGGTGACTGGCGAGCCGGCTACATTCTGCTCGACGTCGCCGCGACAACGGCGCGAGCCGAGGTAGTGCGCGTCGAATACGACCTCGACGAAGCGATGAGCGGCATCCGTGACAGCATGCTTCCTTCGGAGTTCGCAGAATTCCTGGAAACGGGCGGTAAACCGCTCGCGGCCAAGGTTCCCCGCACCGACGACTCATGAAACTTCTCGCCAAGTACCTCAAGCGCTACTGGCGCCTGGTCCTGCTGGCGCTGCTTCTCGCGGCCATCAACCAGGTGTTCTCGCTGCTCGACCCGTTGATCTTCCGGTATGTAATCGACAACTACGCAACGAAATTCCGCCAGTACACCACCATGCAATTCGTGCGCGGTGTGTCGGTCCTGCTGGCAGCGGCGGTCGGTGTGGCTTTCGTGTCACGTGTAGCCAAGGCATTCCAGGATTATTTCGTCAACGTAGTCACGCAGCGCGTCGGTGTCGATCTTTATTCCGACGGAATTCGATACTCGCTCGAGCTGCCATACTCGCTATTCGAAGACCAACGCAGCGGTGAGACGCTCGGAAAGATCCAGCAGGCGCGGCTCGACGCCCAGCGGTTCATAACGGCAGCCGTGAACGTTCTCTTCACTACGATCGTGGGTGTCGTCTTCGTGATGGTGTACGCGTACAAGGTTCACTGGTCCATCGCACCGGCTTTTCTGCTCACGGTTCCACTGCTTGGCGTTCTCAGCTCGGTGCTGAGCCGTAGAATCAAGCGCGTGCAGGAAGTGATCGTCGCCGAGACGACCGCGCTCGCCGGCGCAACGACGGAATCGCTCCGGAACATCGAGCTGGTCAAGAGCCTCGGTCTCACGGAGCAGGAGGTTACGCGCCTCAATTCGACGACCGAGAAGATCCTCAAGCTCGAGCTGAAGAAGGTGCGCTATCTCCGCAGTCTCAGCTTCATTCAGGGAACGTGCGTGAATCTGCTGCGAACGTCGATCCTGTTCCTGATGTTGTACCTCATCTTTGCACAACAGATATCCGTCGGCCAGTTCTTCGCATTGCTCATCTACTCGTTCTTCATATTCGGCCCCTTGCAGGAGCTGGGGAACGTCATCAATACCTACCGCGAGACCGAAGCGTCCATGGCGAATCTCGAAACGGTATTTGCGATACCGCCGGATCCGCGTCCGGAGCATCCAGTGGAGATCGGCCCGCTCACCAGTCTTGCATTCGATCACGTAACCTTCCAGCATCGTTCGGCGAATGCGCCAGCGCTTGTCGACGTCTCGTTCCAGACGGAGCGCGGCCAGACGATTGCCTTCGTCGGTCCGTCCGGCGCGGGGAAGTCCACGCTCGTGAAGCTTCTCCTCGGCCTGTATCATCCGCTGGAGGGCCGGATTCTATATAACGGCACATCCGGTACTGAGGTCGAGCTGGATGCACTGCGTACGCGCATCGGACTCGTAGCGCAGGACGCGCAGCTGTTTTCCGGAACGATCGCCGAGAATCTGCGATTCGTGCGACCCGACGCTACCGACGCCGACTGCATGCGCGTGCTGCACGAGGCCGCTGCGGACAGTCTGCTCACACGTGCAGATAAGGGCCTCGACACGATGATCGGCGAAGGGGGCGTGAAGGTGTCGGGTGGTGAGCGCCAGCGGCTCGCCATTGCGCGCGCGCTACTGCGACGCCCATCGCTGCTCATCTTCGATGAAGCGACGTCGGCGCTCGACTCGATTACCGAAGAAGAGGTGAGCCGCACGATCCGCGACGTCGCGACGCGGCGCGAGACGATCGCGATACTCATCGCGCACCGGCTGTCCACGATCATGCACGCAGATACGATCTATGTGCTCGAGCGCGGACGCATCGTCGAGTCGGGACGGCATGCCGATCTGCTGGAGCAGAAGGGATTGTACCACGCGATGTGGCGTCAGCAAGTCGGAGAGCGGCGATGGCCTTCGGGTACGCCCGCGCCACATCTCCAGCCGGCGCTGACCACCTAGCGGCGTGCAGCCAGGCCCTCCGCGCGGGCTGATTCTAGCGGCGTACCATGCGGTTTTTTCCGCGCTTGACATGCCCGTGCGCGGCCCTAGCTTCTCCACCAAGTCCACAATTGAGAGGAAATCATGCGCACCCGGCTAGCCTTGGCTGGAACGTTTGTGTTCGTTATTGCTGGCTGTACACCAAAGGAAAAGGCGTCGGTCGCGAAGACCGACTCGACGACAGCGGCTACAGTTGCAACAGCCGCGCCCGCGACTGCGACCGCGCCCAACGTGGTCACGGTTCAGGCCAAGGATTTCTCGTACGATGGACCGTCCGAGATTCCCGCAGGCATGACGACATTCAAGCTCGTCAACGACGGCAAGGACCTGCACCATCTCACCATCATCCGACTGGACAGCGGGAAGACGTTGAAGGATCTCGAGGCTGCGCTTGCTCTTCCGGCCGCCCCGCCGACGTGGGCAGTGCCGATGGGCGGTCCTAACGCCCCGGACCCGACCAAGCAATCCAACGCGACGCTCGACCTCACTCCCGGCAACTACGCGATGGTCTGCTTCGTGGACGTTCCGGGCGGCGTACCGCATTTCGCGAAGGGAATGATCAAGGCCTTTACCGTCGGAGCCGCGCCCGCTGGCGCAGCCGCGACTGCGCCGGTCGCGGATGTGGACATCAAGCTCGTCGACTACGGATTCGATCTCTCAAAGCCGCTGACAGCTGGCACGCACACCTTCGCGGTGACCAACGGCGCGTCGCAGCCACACGAGGTGGAGCTGGTCAAGCTCGCACCCGGCAAGACTGTGGAGCAGCTGCTCGGATGGATGCAGAAGCCGGCCGGTCCGCCACCGGCGTCCGCTATTGGCGGCGTCGCCGGCTTCATCGGAGACACCAACTACTTCACGGCCGATATCACGCCCGGACAGTATGCGCTGATCTGTTTCCTCCCGGACGCAAAGGACGGAAAACCGCACTTCACGCACGGCATGACCAAGACGATCACGGTCATGTGATATCCGGCCAGGATGCGAGCGGTCAGTCGTTCGACTGACTGCCGAATCGGCACCGATACGCGCTGGCGGACACTCCGTCGGCGCGTATCTTCTTTTTCAGTCCTGTTCACCCTCTTGCGGGAGATCTGCCGATGTGGAGTGACTTCAAGGCATTCATCATGCGCGGCAACGTACTTGACCTGGCCGTTGCGGTAGTGATCGGAGCGGCGTTCGGCGTTGTGGTAAAGTCTCTCGTCGACGACGTGATCATGCCACCCATCGGCCTCCTGCTGGGCCACGTTGATTTCTCCAACCTGTACGTGCTCCTGAAGGATGGCGTAAAGTCAGCTCCGCCTTACGCCTCGCTCGCTGATGCGAAAGCAGCTGGCGCCGTGACGCTGAACTACGGAATATTCGTCAATAACATCATCACGTTCCTCATCGTCGCACTCGCAATCTTCCTGGTCGTGCGCTCGGCAAACAAGGTTTACAAGAAGCCCGCAGCGGCTGTCACCACCAAGCCGTGCCCGTTCTGCGCGATGGACATCCCGATCGCGGCAACCCGGTGCCCGCACTGCACGTCGGAGCTGAAAGCAGCGTAGATCGCTGCGACCGTCGTCGTCGTCGTCGCAAACGAGAAAGTGCCGCGTTCCCACTCGGAACGCGGCACTTGTTTTGTATCCCTCACGTATCGGACCGCAAGAATTTATAAAGATTCTCGTACGCAATAACGCCCACGAACTGCGTCCCTGTCGCGTATCCATAACGTAAAGTATGCTTACACGCCACAATTCCTCACCCTTGCCAGGACCGCTGCATGAAACGGGGTCGTCTGACCATTGCATTGATTTCGGGAGCTTCGCTGCTCCTTACCGGACTCATCACCATCGCCGCGGTTCCTCCGCGTCACGTGACGCCCGCGCCGATAAAATCCGATCTGTTCGCCGGTCTCGTCTGGCGTAACCTCGGCCCCTTCCGCGGCGGACGCGTCTCCGCAGTCTCCGGCGCGATCGGTGAACCCGGTGTGTTCTACGCCGGCTATCCACTTGGCGGAGTCTGGAAGACAACCAACGACGGCCACACCTGGTTTCCGATCTTCGACGCCGTCAAGGAAGCGTCGTCGGTCGGCGCAATCGAAGTCGCTCCATCTGACACGAACGTGATCTACGTCGGAATGGGCGACATGATTACCGGCGGCGGAATCAATGAGGGTAACGGCGTCTACAAGTCGACGGATGCCGGCAAGACCTGGACTCACCTGGGGCTCGACGCGACCAAACAGATTCCATCGATCATCGTCGATCCGCACGACCCCAATACCGTGATGATCGCGGCGCAGGGTAACGTCCACGCCCATTCCGACATGCGCGGCGTATTCCGCAGCACCGACGGCGGCAGGACGTGGACAAAGACTCTGTACGTCGACGACTCCACCGGTATTCAGAAGCTGGCGCGCGCGTACGATCAGCCCAACGTCATACTCGCAACCACAGTGCGGCACTACATCGCTCCCGGAATACCGAGCGCTAGCACGCCGCGCCCCGCTGGCGGCACCGCGCTGTACAAGTCGACCGACGACGGACTGACGTGGAAGGAGATCAAGGGCGGCGGGCTTCCCGCGCTGTCGGGCCGCACCTCGGTTGCGATCGCGATGCACACCAACGCGCAGCGCATGTACCTGGTCGAGAACTCCGGACTCTATCGCTCCGACGATGGCGGCACGAACTGGCGCCAGATGGACTCGACCGACAAGCGCATCGCCAATGGACAGGGCGGCTACAACTGCGGTGTGTACGTCAACTCGCAGAACCCCGACATCGTCTACGTGGTCAGCACGTCGAGTTACATCTCCACGGATGGCGGAAACACATTCACCGGTTTCAAGGGCGCACCTGGCGGCGACGATCCGCAGCAGATGTGGATCGATCCCACCAACGGCCAGCGTCTCTTCTTCGGCGAAGACCAGGGCGCAACGGTGTCACTCGACGGCGGACGCACGTGGAGCCCGTGGTACAATCAGTCGACCGAGCAGGTGTACCACATATCGACGGACAATTCATTTCCGTACTGGGTATACGCGACGCAGCAGGACGCAGGCGCCGTTCGCACGCTGTCGCGCGGCAACCTGGGTGAGATCACCAGTCTCGACTGGAGCCCGGTACCCGGATGGGAATGGGGCACCATTGTCCCGGATCCACTCAACCCGAAGATCGTCTACGCAAGCGGATCCGGCATCGTCAAGATCAGCTACCCCAGCGAGCAGTGGATCAACGTCAGCCCCGCTGCCGACCCGAATACGGAATCACGCACAACGTCGTCGCAACCGGTCATGTTCTCGCCGCTGAATCAGCACGAGCTCTTTGCCGCGTTCCAGTACGTCGCGTCGACTACCGATGGAGGCGTCACGTGGAAGAAGCTGAGCCCCGACCTGACTTACGCCAAGGGAGAATCGCCGCCAGCAGCGGGCGCAGGCCCGCGCGGCGAAGGCGCCGCAGCGCCCAATCGCAGCGCGATCGAATCCATGTCGGTTTCAGGCGCGGCCGCCGGAATGATCTGGGTCGGCACCAATAACGGACTCATCAAGCTGACCCGCAATCATGGTGCGACGTGGGAAGACGTCAGCATCGCGAATCTCCCGAATCGCGCTCGTGCCGACATCTCCGGAATCGATGCGTCGCATCAGGATCCGGCAACCGCGTACGTCGCAATCGATTATCACACGATCGGCGATTACAAGCCGTACTTCTACCGCACGCACGATTACGGCAAAACGTGGACGCAGATCGTGAATGGAATGGCGACGGATCAGTCCAACGGCAGCTTTGCACGCGTCATTCGCAGCGATCCGAAGAAGCCCGGCCTGCTCTTCGCAGGTACCGAGAGCTCCATCTACGTCTCATTCGATGACGGCGACAACTGGCAGTCGCTGATGCTGAACCTGCCCAACACGTCGTACCGCGACATCACGTTCCACGGCAACGATCTCATCGCCGGCACTTACGGCCGCGGAATCTGGGTGCTCGATGACTACACGGTGCTTCGTCAGATAACGCCCGCGATTGCCGCCGAGCCCGTGCACTTCTTCAAGCCGGATGAGACGATTCGCGTTCGCCGCAATGTGAACGCCGATACTCCGTTCCCGCCGGAAGTCCCGCACGCGCTGAATCCACCCGATGGAGTAGTCTTCTACTACTCGCTCGCGTCCACTCCGTCGTCACCGGTGACACTCGAAGTGCTCGACGCATCCGGAAAGGTGGTTCGGCACATGTCGAGTGTTCCGGACAAGCCGGTGAAGGAAGCCGCCGTGCCGCCAGAGCCCAATTTCTGGATCGCGCCGCCCCAGGCGCTCTCCGCGAATGCGGGCACCAATCGCGGCAACTGGGACCTGCGTCACGATGCCCCGCCAGCCTTCACGCACAGCTTCGAGATCAACGCAAACCCGGGCCTCACACCCGCATCTCCCGAGGGCCCAATGGCTCCCCCGGGAACCTACACCCTCAGACTGAACGTGGACGGCAAGACTTACACGCAGACTGTGACCGTGAAGAACGATCCGCGCTCACCCGCGACCGTAGCAGCTGTAGTTGCTCAGCATGACCTGCTGATGAAGCTCGACGCCGGCGCGAAGGCGTCGTGGGACGGATACAATCAGGTCGAAGCGATGCGTACGGCCGTCGCGGCCCTGGCAAGCGCCAATCCGTCCGGGGAAGCAGCGTCGGCACTCAAGGCGTTCGACGCAAAGCTCGAGACGGTTGCGGGCTCGACGACCGGCGGACGCGGTTTCTCGCGTGGCGGCCCACCGCCACCGCCGAATTTCGTCCGTGTAAACGGAGTAATGGGACGCGAGCTTGGCGCGCTCGACAACGGCGACATGGCCCCCACGGCTGCCACGCTTCGTGGATACGCCGCGGACTGCGCACAGTTGGCGACAGTGCTCAGGAACTGGCAGGCAGTTAACAGCAAGGATCTGCCTGCGCTCAATGCCACTCTGGCGAAGAGCAACATCGCGCCGGTGCACGCGGCTTCTTCACCGCCGTCGATCCCGGCCTGTGGTGCCGGTCTCTCCGCACACGATAAACGAACGGTGGAAACCCACACCGGCACTACGGTGTCTCACTCCAAGGCCGACGAAGATGGGGACGGCGATGAGGGACCAGATCCGGCATAGGACACGCTCAGGATCCACACGTATTATTCGGCAGTGATGCCGTCAACGGAGGGAATCCATGGATCCTGATGCAATAACCTTTGCGTTCGTGATGGTCGTGTGCGTGCTGTCGCTCGGCTGCCTTGCGGTCATCGGGACGTGGACGTTCCGCGCGTTCCGTGGCCACAAGGATCCCGAGCGTCTTCCGCAGCAGAATTACGACGAGCGATTCGCTCAGCTTCAACAGTCGGTCGATGCGATCGCCGTTGAAGTTGAGCGAATCGCGGAAGGGCAACGCTTCAGCACGAGGCTGCTCAGCGAGGGTGCACGCGTACCCGTCGACATGGAGGATAGATGAGCTATAGCGGAGACGTTTACGACAACGAGCCGCGCCGCCGCGGACCGGTCAACCGAACGATGCAGGCAGCCAAGGCGGGAGCCAGCTTCGGCTCCGCCCTGGCGATCGTCATTTCATGGAGCGAGCACCACTCCATCATCTGGGCCATCATCCAGGGCTTCTTCTCCTGGTTCTATGTCGTCTATTACGCACTGACGCGATAGCGCCTCCGTGAAGAGCGAGTCCATCTCGGCGTAATCGACTGCATCGGCCAGGAATCCGGCGAAGCTTCCACACGATAATGCCCGAGCGGCGCGCTGCACCGCAGCAGCAGCCGCTCGCGCTATCCCGGATCCGACACTCACGCGCGCGACACCCAACTTCTCGAGGGCCCGAACGTCGGGCCCGCTGGCGCTCGCAAGCACATTGACTGGCAAACCCGCGTGTTTCACGATGTCACGTATGACGTCCGGACTCCGCACGCGTGGCACGAACACGCAATCCGCGCCGGCAGCGCGAAACACATCCAACCGCTCGAGACAACGCTCCAGCCGCGTCTCTTCATGACCGACGGAGAGCCAGAACACGTCGGTTCGTGCGTTCACGACCGCGCCGTCACGGAGACCTGCGCCGCTGTCCGCTGCCTCCCGCGCAGCAGCTATCCGCTCGCGTTGGAGTGATATCTCGAACAACGGTGAATCGCCGCCATCGCCAGTTGCATCCTCGATGTTCACGCCAACAGCACCGGCGTCGATCGCCAGCCGCACCGTTTCTGCGACAGATGCCGGCGAAGCGCCGTACCCCGCTTCGATGTCGGCCGTTACAGGCAGGCTCGTAGCAGACGCGATTCGCTCGACCGCCGCAAGCATCTCATCGCGCGGAATCCTCTGTCCGTCGGGATATCCGAGCGACCATGCGATCCCCGCGCTCGTCGTCCCGACACAGTCGAATCCAGCCATCTCAAAGAGACGCGCGCTGACCGCGTCCCATGCGTTAGGAACTACGAGAATGATTGGAGCGTGATGTAGAGCGCGGAAAGCCGCGGCGCGGGAGTGAGATGTCATCGTCCGGGAAGATTAGCCTTCCCCTGCGGCCATGCTTCGGTTACCATCGAAGTATGCCCGACACGCCCGACATGGCCTTCGTGGCCGGTGCAATTGCCGACCCTACCCGGGGCCGCATGCTTATGTCCCTCATGCGCGGCCACGCTCTCACAGCCACGGAACTGGCCCTGGATGGCGGCGTGACAGCATCGACAGCGAGCAGCCACCTTGGGCGCCTGATGGACGCCGGGCTCGTCTCAGTGACACGCCAGGGCCGCCACCGCTACTTCCGAATTGCGCGTCCCGAAGTCGCCGAAATGCTCGAAGGGATGGCCAATCTGGCTACTTCCGGTGGCTCCACGATCACGACCGGCCCACGGGATCCCGCCCTCCGCCACGCCCGCGTCTGTTACGACCATCTTGCCGGCGAGACCGCCGTCCGGCTTCTCGTGCGCATGAGGGAGCAGGAGCTGCTGATCGGCGACGATGAGTCGTTAGTGCTCAGCCCGCGCGGGGAGACATGGGCGGCCGCACTTGGAATCGATCTCCCCGCTCTGCGCACCAGACGACGGATGCTGTGTCGTCCTTGCCTCGACTGGAGCGAGCGACGCACCCACCTCGCGGGCTCACTGGGCGCCGCGATCCTCGAGCGCATGGTGGCGCTACGTTACGTGCGCCGAACGTCCGGTCGTGCAATTACGCTTTCCGAGAATGGTGCGCGGCTCATCGACCGCCCCGATACGTTCATTCGCGACAAACTCCTGTGTCGCGCGGTGTGATGTCCGCTACTCGACCGTGACCGACTTGGCGAGGTTGCGCGGCTGGTCCACGTTCGAGCCGCGCTTCACGGCGATGTAGTACGCGAGAAGCTGCAGTGGCACCGACGCAAGAATCGGCGTAACGAGATCGAGCGTTTCAGGAATCCTGAACTCGTAATCGATGAGCCCCGCCAGCGACGGCTCGGGCCGGCTCGTGATCGCGATGACCTTGCCCTTGCGTGCTTTCACTTCCTGCACGTTCGACACGACCTTTTCGAACACCGAATCGTGCGGTGCGATGAATACGACCGGCATCATCTCGTCTATCAACGCGATGGGGCCGTGCTTCATCTCGGCAGCAGGATAACCTTCCGCGTGGATGTAGCTGATCTCCTTGAGCTTGAGTGCACCTTCAAGCGCGGTCGGGAAGTTGTAGCCGCGACCGAGATACAGAAAGTTGGACGCGCGCTTGAACTCTTCCGCCAGCGCTTCGATTTCCTCGGCGCGATCGAGCACGTTCTGAACCTGTCCCGGCAGCGCCTGCAAGGCCTCGACGATCTCGCGCCCGCGCACAGGGGACAGCGCGCGTAGTCTCGCAAGCTTGAGTGTGAAAAGCAGCAGCGCAGTAACCTGGCTGGAGAATGCCTTGGTGGACGCGACACCGATCTCCGGTCCCGCGTGGATGTACGATCCGCCGTCCGACTCGCGCGCGATCGTGGAGCCGACGACGTTCACGATTCCCAACGTGCGAGCACCGCGATGCTTGGCCTCACGCATCGCCGCGAGCGTATCTGCCGTTTCGCCGGACTGCGATATCACTATGCACAGCGTGCGGTCCGTAACTACTGGGTTGCGATAGCGAAACTCGGACGCGTATTCCACCTTGGTTGGAATGCGCGCGAGATCCTCGAGCATCATTCCACCGATCAGCGCAGAGTGCCAGCTCGTGCCACATGCAGTGAGCACGATGTTGTCGAAGCGAAGCAGATCCTCGTCGCTGAGGTTGAGTCCGCCGAGCTTCGCGGTGCCGGTGTCTGCCAGCAGACGGCCGCGCATGGTATTCTCGATCGTCTGCGGCTGCTCGAAGATCTCCTTGAGCATGAAGTGCGGATAGCCGCCACGCTCGATCTGCCCCAGATCCCAATCGACCTTGCTCACGCTGCGACGCATCTCGCGCGCATCGTTGTCGAACACGCGATATCCGTTGCGGTCCAGCACGGCTATGTCGCCGTCATCCAGATACACCACCTGGCGCGTGTGCGCGAGAATCGCCGATACGTCGCTCGCTACGTAATATTCGCCCTCGCCAAGCCCGATGAGGAGCGGACTTCCCTGGCGCGCGGCAACGAGCTTGTTGGGATCTCGACTCGACACGACAGCGATCCCGTACGTGCCCTCGATCTGCGAGAGCGCGTCCATCACGGCCTGCTCGAGCGAGTCCTCGTACGCTTCCTGTATCAGGTGCGCGAGTACTTCCGTGTCCGTCTCCGACACGAACTTGTAGCCGAGTGCCTGAAGCTTGCTGCGGAGAAGCGAGAAGTTTTCGATGATGCCGTTATGCACTACCGCGACGGTGCCATCCATCGAGACGTGCGGATGCGCATTGCATTCGTTCGGCGCGCCGTGCGTTGCCCAGCGCGTGTGAGCGATTCCAACGCTGCCGGCTATCGGCATGGCGTTCATGACGGTCTCCAGCCGCGAGATCTTGCCCGCAGCCTTCCGCGTCTCGACCCCGTTGCCGTTCATTACGGCGACTCCGGCCGAGTCGTAGCCACGGTACTCGAGCCGCTTGAGGCCCTCGAGAAGCAGCGGGCCCGCGCCCTTGTCACCGATATAACCGACAATTCCGCACATGAATATTTATGTCTTGTTTGGGGAACGCCACTCGAATTCGGGCGGCTGCGACATCCTGCCCAATTTAGGGGCCGCGCACTTGGGTTGCTACGCCAGGATGCTGAACGGGCGGATGATCGACTGGGACCGATCGTCCGCCCGCTGAGGCTCAATTACACCGTTCCTAGTGATCCTGTTTCGCTGGCATGCTGCTTCCCTTGCTTGGTGCCGGCAGCTGGCCGACCGCGGGGGCGCTTCGCATCGGCGGCGGACTCGAGCCCATCGGTCGAGGCGCCTCGAATCTAGGCGCCGCCCGCTGATGCTCGCCCATGCCAGGGTTGGGGGAGAACCCGGGGTTCGGCGGAAGTCCGGGATTGGGCGAAAGTCCGGGATTGGGCGAAAGCCGCGGGTTGGGCGCCAGCGTCGGCGATCCGCCAATACGGGCGTCCGGGTGCTGATGCCGCCACTCCTGTCTCTGGTCCGGCGAATATGGCGTGCGCAGACCGTTGTCTTGGCGCCGCGCACGATCGTGCGCTCGTCCGGACCCCTCGAACAGCTGCACCTGAGAGCCCTCCGCCGCGGCCGACGTAGCGGCCTGCGCCACAGCCGCATCACCATTGGCTGCGGTGATGATCATCGGTCCCTGCCCCTCACCTGTCCGCGCCCGTGCAGCACGTTGCTGGGCGGCAGCTGCGCGATCACCGACGATAGTTGGAAGAACCGTTGGCGCATTGGCGAAGGAAGGCGACGCGGACTGCGCATCCGCCGCAGCCGTGCGCTGCGGCGGACGCAGTACCTGCGCGACCGGAAGAACGTGCTGCTGGCCCGGACACCCGGAGAACGGGTAGTCGATCGGAACCTCGCGAGCCGTGCCATCCGCGCACAGAACGCGGGCGAGTTGCGTCCGTCCACGCGCACTGCCATCGACGCTCGGCCACAGGATGTACACGTCGGAATCCCACGAGTCGTCGTCGCCCAGAGAGACCGCATTGTTGAGCAGAGCGTCGAATGCGACGTCGGAATAGAATGACCGCGATTCCTTTTCGCCGACTGCGGATGCGAGAGTCATCGGCTTGTGTACGTAACGCGCTACATCGAGCGGGTGCCTCGATGCGACCATGTAGAGATACACCGGTCCGTTACCGTGAGCGAGTGGCCCGAGAACAACGTTGTAGACGTCGTTGTCGAACGACGCGCCGATCAGCTCGTCGCTGTTGTATCCGGACCTGTGCAGTTTTTCACGTTGATCGACCAGCGGATACAGCAGCCGCACACCTGCGCCCGGATAAACGAGGAACGCAGCAACGTATGCAGGTTCGCTCAGCACGTAACGGATCGGCTGATGTGTCTCCGGTGACGGGGGCAGCAGCATCAGCGTGAGACCCTGCCCTCCCTGACCCGGCAACCGGTCGCTGGTGCTGGCCTGCGCACCAAGCGCGCCGGCCAGCAGTGGGACGCAGGCAATAAGTGCTGTCATCCTCATAACCGCCTCGTGGGTAGATCCATCTGTCCCCAACTCAGGGCAATCTGCGTGCCCCACGGCATCATCCTTCTCTTGAATAGTACGCGCGAATTGTGAAAATGCTACACGAAATTCTGCTCGGATTTCAACTCACGAATTTGACAGCTTCTCGACAGCTTCTCTACCCGCACGAATGAGCGCTTGCGCCTCGGCGTGCGTCGGCGCTTCAGCTATGACGCGCACGATCGGCTCGGTGCCCGATGGCCTTACGTGAACCCATCGATCACGCCACGATAGTCGCATTCCGTCCTGCGTATCGATGTTCGCATCGGGAAATGCGGCGCGAAGACTCCTGTATACAGAATCCAGAGGTGCCGACGGAAGTTCGAGCTTGTCCTTCACGATCGAGTAACGCGGATACTCGCTCACGATCGCTGAGAGCGGACGGTTTTCCTGATGCAGCAACTGCAGGATCAATGCGACCCCGACCGGTGCGTCGCGTCCGAGATGCATCTCGGTGAGAATGACTCCGCCGTTTCCTTCACCGCCGATGGCCGCCTTCTCACTCCGCATGCGTGTCGCGACGTTCACTTCTCCGACGGGAGCGCGCACAACAGTGCGTCCCGCACGCTCGGCTACATCATCAACAATTCTGCTGGTCGAGAGATTCGTTACAACGGGACCTTCGCGATGTCCGAGCACCACGCTCGCCGCGAGTGCGAGCGTGTAGTCCTCGCCGATCGCCTTGCCATCGTTTGACACGAGCGCGAGACGGTCGACGTCCGGATCGACTGCGAATCCCACCACTGCGCCGCTGCTACGCACAAGCGCCTCGAGCTCGCCGAGATTCTCGGCGACCGGTTCCGGTGGACGTGGGAAGCGGCCATCGACTTCCATGTTGATCGACGATACCTGGCAGCCGAGTCTGTCGAGCAGATTCGGCATGAAACGACCACCTGCACCACGCACACAATCGAGCGCGACGTGAAAATTGCGTCCACGAATGCCTTCGACGTCTATGAATGGCAGAGCGAGGATCGCGCTGATGTGTCGCTCGATCGCAGCGTCATCACGCTCGATGCTGCCGAGTCTGTCCCATGTTGCACGTGGGAAACTGCTCTCGACCACTGCGCGCATCTCGCGCGCTTCATCACCGTCGAGAAACAGCCCGGAAGATCCGATGAACTTGAGCGCATTCCACTCTATCGGGTTGTGGCTCGCCGTAATGCCGAGTCCGCCGGCTGCGTGGTGATGCTCGACCGCGAGCTGAATCGTAGGGGTCGGCACGATGCCGATGTCGATGATCCGGGCGCCCACACTTTCCAGGGCAGCGATCACCGCATGATGAAACATCGGTCCGCTCACCCGGCTGTCGCGGCCGAGTACGATCGTTTTTTTCGATGGGTCGCGCGAAAGCGCCCAACTGCCGAATCCGGCGGCGAATCTGGATATGATCTCCGGCGTCAACGCCTCGCCGACGCGCCCGCGCACACCGGACACGCTTACCATCAAGCCTGGATAGGATGTCATGTCTGTGAAAAAGCTGATGCCCGCGCGAAAGGCACGGGCATCAGTCAAATCTACGTAGTATGGCGAAGAACCGAACCCATACGCTTATGGGTCACGCGATCGATCTACTTGCGACGACGCACCATCGGCACGAGGCCGATGAGGCCGGTCGCGAGGAGAGCCATGGAGCCTGGCTCGGGCGTGGACGTGATGGATCCCGCCGTGTAGAGCAGTGTTCCCTGCACCTGCGCCGAGCCTTCGCTCGGGAACACGTGATCGGCGACCGAGAGCTGCAACGTGCCACCATCACCGTACGTGAACACGTTCTGCAGTCCGTTGTTGGTGAAGTCGAGCGTCACGTTGTTGGCGCCCTGAAGCTTGCCCGAAACAGTCGCGGCATCGTTCTGCGTCACGCCGGGCGGATTGGTGAACGCCAGCCACAGGTTGAAGTTGTCGTTGACACCCGATCCCGTGTTTGGTCCGGTTACGCCGAACAGACCGAGGTTCACAGTCTGGGCAACTCCACTGGTGAGACTGTAGGAGCTGCTTCCCGCGCCGGTGAAGCTGAAGAAGCCGTCAGCGGACGAGTGCGTGCAGCCGCTGGTCGGAGTGCCGGCAAAACAGCCGGTGGTGCTGAACGTTACCGACTGCTGGGCGCTGGCGGACGCAGCGGTCATCACAGCAAAGGCTGCAGCGGTGGCGATCTTGGTGGCAAATCCCATCTGGTCGCTCCATGTAGTTTGAATTTCGTGTCGCCTGCAGATCCAGGTGACACACACATGCTGTAGCGCTGCTGCAACGGAAGTGTCGCGCACGAACAACAGATTGTGTCCTGCACAATCACCGGGACTTTCGCGTTTTCCCTATGAGAAACGCCGATATCGGCTTGTGTAGTGTTGTACGCTATCGCACTAACGATGCCAGGCCGACGATGGCCATCATTGGTGTGGAGACGGCAATATTTGCCGTGGGGGGGAAACCGCTCTAGCTCGCCAGCTTTTCGCGCCGAATTACTCTGATAAACGCCGGCGCAAGCTCGGGATCGAACTGCGTCCCGGAACAGCGCGTAATCTCGGCAACAGCATCCTCAGCGGACATGTAGCGGCCGCGGCGATATGCGCGTCCGCTCGTCATCGCATCGAAGGCGTCGGCAATGCCGGCGATTCGCGCTTCCATCGGAATGTCCATTCCGGCAAGTTTGTCCGGAATGCCGCGTCCGTCGAACCGCTCATGATGCGAGCGCACGATGCTGAGCGCGACGGGTTCCTCGCCAAGCAACGGTGAGAGAATCTGCCAGCCGAGCATCGGATGCGTCATGATGTGCTGGTATTCCTCGTCCGTGAGCGGGCCTTCCTTGTTCAGCACGGCCTCGCGCACTCCAATCTTGCCGATGTCGTGCACCTGGCCGCCGAGCTCGATCTGCCGGACCATCGACTCCGAAAGCCCGATCTCACGCGCCAGAAGCGACGAATACTGGCTCACGCGAATCGAGTGTCCCCGGGTGTACTGGTCCTTCACCTCCAGCGCCTGCACCAGCGCCTGAACGCCACCCAGGAACAATTCCTCCAGGCGGCGGGCCTGGGTCGCAACCAGCCGCTCCAGCCCGTTCTGATAATCGCGGTTCTCCAGAATGAGCCGGCGCTTCTCCATCGCCTGCCCCACCCTGGCCAGCACTTCTTCGAGGTGGAACGGCTTGGTGAGATAATCCATTGCCCCGCTGGCAAGGCAGCTCAGGGCAAGTTCCACATCGGCGACAGCGGTGATGAGAATCACGGCCAGATCGGGGTATTTCGCCCGAGCCTGGCGCAGCAGTTCGATGCCGTCCATCCTCGGCATCCGAAGATCGCTGAGCAGGAGGGCCGCCGGCACGGAGTCCAGGCGCTCCAGCGCCTCGACGCCATCCGCGGCTTCGAGGCACGTGAAGCCGTCGCTCGTCATCAGACGGACGAGCACCTGCCGGAGGCGAGGCTCATCGTCCGCGATGACACAAAACATCGGCTCAGGCGCCGTCACGTCATCACCTCCTTCATATTTCTAAGAGGTATTCTAGCTTCCGATCCAACCCCCTGCCATGACGAAGATCTTCGACGAGGACATGTCCGCCGCCTTTGGGACCCGAGCGATCCACGCCGGCCAGCGCCCTGATCCGCTTTCCGGCGCGATCATGACGCCCATCTACCAGACCTCCACCTATGTCCAGGAGGGACTCGGCGTCAACAAGGGCTACGAGTACGCACGTGGTCGCAATCCCACGCGCGAAGCACTGGAGCGCAACGTCGCCGCACTCGAAGGCGCGAAATACGGCTTCGCCTTCTCGAGCGGTATGGGCTGCCTCGATTCCATCATGAAGCTGTTCAAGTCCGGTGATCATTTCGTCGTGGGCGAGAATGTCTACGGCGGTACATACAGACTGTTCGACAAGATCCTGCGCAACTACGGCATGACGTTCTCGTACGTGGACACGCGCGATACGCAATTGATCGCGGATGCGTGTACCAGCACTACCGCTGCAATAATCATCGAGACGCCGACCAACCCGCTCATGCGTCTCACCGACATCCAGGCCGCCGCCGACGTCGCGCACTCGCACAAGGCGCTGCTCATCGTCGACAACACGTTCGCGTCGCCATACCTGCAGCAACCGTTCACGCTCGGCGCGGATATCGTCTGGCACTCATCGACCAAGTATCTCAACGGTCACAGCGACATGATCGGCGGAATCGCGCTCGTCGATAACGACGATCTCGCGGCGCGCCTGCAGTTTGTTCTCAACGCCGCTGGCGCCGTACCCGGACCGATGGATGCGTGGCTCGTTCTGCGCGGGACAAAGACGCTGCACCTGCGCATGGAGCGGCACGACAGCAACGGTCGCGCGATCGCTGCATGGCTCGCAAAACGCATGGGTGAGGACAGAGTCTTCTACCCGGGGCTCGACTCCCATCCGCAGCACGCGCTGGCGGTGAAGCAGATGAAGGGATTCGGCGGGATGATCTCCATCGAAACGGGGAGCCGCGACGCGGCTGCACGCATGCTCGGCCGAGTCCACGTGTTCTCACTCGCCGAATCGCTCGGTGGCGTGGAGAGCCTCATCAATCACCCTGCCGAGATGACTCACGCGTCGGTCGAACCGGCACGCCGCGCCCAGCTTGGAATTACAGAAGGACTGGTGCGACTGTCGTGCGGAGTCGAAGATGTCGGCGATCTCATCGCCGACCTGGACCAGGCGCTCAGATGACAGGTGGCCTGCCAGTTCCCGCTCCGTCGCCACGACGCACGCTAACGGGCATCGCGCCGGTAGCGTGGGAGCACCCGGCTGACCGGGCAGCGCTGCAGACGTTGCGCGCAATCCCCGGACTCGACGAGCTCGTGCGCAGGGTGATGAGCTTCCTGGGTGAGCGCGGGGTGCGGCAGTTGTTCACGGCGGATTCCGTGCGCGTCAACGAGCGCCAGCGGCCCAGGCTCCATGCGTTGTACATGGAAGTCCTGGAAACACTCGACTGGCCCGAACGTCCGGATCTGTTCGTTACGCAGACTCCGTTCGTCAACGCGATGGCGGTCGGCTTTGAAAAACCGTTCATAGTTGTACACACCGGCGCGCTCGGAATTTTGGACGAGCCGCAGCAGCGCGTGTTGCTCGGCCACGAAGTCGGTCACGTCATGAGCGGACATTCAACGTACTCGACGCTCGCACTGCTCTTTCTGTCGTTCGGCTTCAACGCGATTCCCGGACTCGGCCTCATTGCTCTTCCAATTCAGCTTGCGTTGCTGGAGTGGTATCGCAAGGCCGAGTTCTCGGCGGATCGCGCAGGGCTGCTCGCATCGCAGGATCCGATTCAGGCCATGCGCATGTTCCTCCTGTTCGCCGGTGGCAAGGGCGACGCGACCGAGACCAATCTCGACGAGTTTCTCGCGCAGGCTCAGGAATACGAAAGCGATAGCGGTGCGATTGATCTACTGTTCAAGCTTCTCAACGTTTCCGGCCGCACCCACCCGTTCAACACCGTGCGGGCCGCCGAGCTCCAGCGCTGGATTCAGGCGGGCGGCTACGATGCGATTATCAATGGCGAATACGCGAGGCGAGGCGCACCGAACGAACGCCCGCTGACCGACGATTACGCCGATGCTGCCGGATATTACGGCGAGAAGATGAAGGGAATGATGAATCAGGTGGCCGATGCGGCGCGACGTGCGACCGATACGATGAACAACGTGTTCCGCAACGAGGACGAGTGAAGGTTCTGATAGTTGGCGGTGGCGCGCGCGAGCACGCGATCGCATGGAAGCTGTTGCAGGATGATCCGACGCTCGACCTGATTGCCGCACCTGGAAATCCCGGGATCGCCACCCTTGCGCGATGCGTCGCGATTCCCGCGGACGACATCGTTGCGTTGTTGGCGCTCGCGCGCGCCGAGCGACCCGATCTCACCGTCGTCGGCCCCGAAGCTCCGCTGGATGCGGGAATCGCTGACGCATTCCACGCCGAAGGCCTGCCTCTCTTCGGGCCGACGCGCGCCGCGGCGCGTATCGAGACGTCCAAGCGATTCGCGAAGGAGCTGATGCTGCGCGCCGGTGTTCCCACTGCGCGTGCGAGTCATCATACGTCGGTCGACACAGCACTGCGCGCCGCTCACGCGATCGGCGCGCCCGTAGTGATCAAGGCGTCGGGACTTGCTGCAGGAAAGGGTGTCATCATCGCCGAGACAATGGCGGAAGCCGAACGCGCGATCACGGAGATGCTCCAGACTGGAGCGTTTGGCGATGCCGGCAAGGAGATTCTGGTCGAGGAGTTCATGTCTGGCGAGGAGATGTCCGTCTTCGCCGTCTGTGATGGCCAGCATTCGCGGCTGATGATCGGCGCGCAGGATCACAAGCGTCTCGAAGATGGGGACATGGGGCCCAACACCGGCGGGATGGGCGCGTATGCGCCGGTATCGCTCGATACGACATCTCTGCAGGCGCTCGTCAAGGTGACGATCATCGACCGCGTACTCGCTGCGATGCGAGACGACCACTCGCCATTTTCGGGCCTGTTGTACGCCGGACTGATGCTCACGGCAACTGGGGTGAAGGTCGTCGAATTCAACTGTCGCTTCGGCGATCCGGAAACGCAGGCATTGTTGCCGCTCATGTCGAGCTCGCTGTTGCAACCATTGCTCACGGTCGCTCGCGGCGAATCACTGGTCGATACACCGGAGTTCGAGTGGCACGCCGGCTCCAGCGTGACTACTGTTCTCGCGGCCGCGGGCTATCCGGGAAAGGTTCGGAAGGGTGACCCGATCTCCTTCCCCGAGCCGGAGGACGGTGTTTACGTATTTCACGCAGGTACGAGAGTGGCGGACGGGATGAAAGCACAGCGTTCCGACGAGCCGCCAGTGGTCACGGACGGCGGACGCGTGCTGTCTGTGACCGCTGTCGCGCCTACACTCCACGCAGCGAGCAATCACAGCCGGCGCTACGCGGAGCGCATCCGGTTCGCGGGCAAGCAGATCCGACGCGACATCGCATGGAGGGAGCTCGCGAGAGAGATGCAGCTGTCCGACCACAGGACGAATGCCTGAGCTGCCCGAAGTCGACACGATCGCGCGAGGTGTGAACGAAGCGGTCGCCGGCCGCACCATCGAAGCGGTGGGGCTGCCGCGCCCCGACGTATTGCGCGAGGTGACGGCGCGCACCTTCGCCAAACGTGTACGCGGCACGCGGATTACCGGCGCGAACCGACGAGCCAAACACATCGTCATTTCCCTCGACACGGGAGACTCGCTGGTAGTGCAGCCGCGGTTCACCGGCGCTCTGCTCGCCACGCGAGGCAGCGAGCTCACCGATTACGACCGCACCTACATCGCCGTGATGCTGGGTCTCGACTCCGGCTTCGTTCTGGCTTATCGCGATGTCCGGCGGCTGGGAACTGTCGCGTTGATGGATCCGACGCGACTTGTTGACTATTTCGGCGAGCTGGGGGAGGAGCCGCTGGAGGAGGGATTTACGGCGGAGCGTCTTTCCGCTATTCTTCGCGCGTCGCGGCAGCCCGTCAAGAAGGTGATCATGGATCAGTACAAGGTCGTTGGCGTCGGCAACATCTACGCAAACGAAGCGCTCTGGCGCGCCGGAATCGATCCGTCACGAATGGCGAAGGACGTCACGCCGGCGGAAGCTGCCGACCTGCGCAACGCGATAGTGTCCGTGCTGCGAGAGGCAATCGTGGCGGGAGGGTCCAGCATCCGCGATTACCGAAACGCGAGTGGTGAGGCTGGCGAGTTCGTGCAATTCCTGTCGGCGTACGGCCGCGCCGGAGAGCCGTGCCACCGTTGTGGCGCGAAACTGATCGGAACACACGCGATCGATGGCCGCCAGACAGTGCTCTGCGCGCACTGCCAGCACTGACGACGCGCATCCCGATGGCAAGGAAGTCACGCGCGTACACGTTCAAGGAGCCGACAAGCGACGAGCAGCTCGCCGCGATGCGCGCTGTGGTTCGCGAATCTGCCCGCAACGAACCAGGAGTCTATCGTATGATCGCCGAGAACGGCGAGATCGTGTACGTCGGCAAGTCGAAGCAGATTCGCTCCCGTCTGATGAGCTACTTTCGCGCAGCGTATCCAGAAGACAAGGGCGCGCGCATCCTGCGTGACGCGACCCGCATCGAATGGGACTACGAGCCGAGTGAATTCGCCGCACTGTTGCGCGAGCTGAGACTGATCAAGCAATACCGCCCAAGATTCAATGTGGCGATGAAGCGCGACGCCAGGCACTACTCGTTCATCAAGATCTCGCGCGGCGCGGCTCCAAAGCTCAACGTCGTTCGCGGCGCTGGTCCCGATGACGCAGCGGTGTATTACGGCCCATTCGTCGGCGCACAGCGCGTGAGCGAGGCGGTGCGCGAGCTGAATGACGTGCTGGGACTTCGCGATTGCCGGAGCGACATGCCGATCTACTTCGCCGATCAGCGCGAGCTCTTCCAGCTGGGGCGCACGCCCGGATGCATTCGGCACGAGATCCGAAAGTGCCTCGGACCCTGTGTCGGTGGATGCACCGTCGCGGAGTACGATCACCAGCTTGCGCTTGCACGTGCATTTCTCGAGGGCTCCGATGCCGGACCGGCTGACACACTCCGTCGTCAGATGGAGGCGGCGAGCAACGCACTGGAATTCGAGCGCGCCGCGATCTTCCGCGACAAGCTGTCGCGCCTCGAAGCTCTGCGCGAGCAGTTCGACCGGCTACGCTTCGCCGTGGAGTCGCTCTCTTTCGTTTACAACGTGGAAGGCTTTGACGGCCGCGATCGGACGTACGTCATTCGCCGCGGCATCGTACGAGCGGAGCTGGACAGCCCAAAAACTCGCCGCGACAAGGCCGCAATGCGCCGGCTGGTGGACGACATATTCGGCGAAAAGCCGACAAGCTGCTCGTCCATCCCGACTCATGAGATAGACGAGCTGCTGCTACTGTCGAGTTGGTTCAGGAGATTTCCTCAGGAGATGCAACGCGCCAGCCGCGTTGCCTGAGAGAGGGAGAGACTACTTCTTTTCGGAGTGCTCGTCGCTGGCCCTCTTCTCCGTCGCCCGGGGATCAGGCTCGCCGGTGCTCGCATCCAGCACCGCTTCTGTAGAGTCGGGCGAGTCCATGCCACGGCCTACCGTACGACTGCCAAACTTCTCCGCTCGTTTTTCCGCGGACGACTCGTCGTGAGCGCCGGCGTGAGATTTGCTTTTGTCCCTGTCGTTCATTCGAACCTCCGTAAAATTTCCGTCTAACCAGAAAACCGTGGATGTGCATTCATCATGCCCGGATGGATCGCCCGCTGAGCACCTCGTGCATCGCGGCTCGCAAGCCTGAACGCTGATGACGCCGAGTCGGAGGCGCGCTGAGCTGTTCCTGCTCTTCTGCCTACCCCTCGCCCAGGCGTGCCGGCGCGAGAAGCCTGCGACCATAACCACTGCTCAGCTCGATTCGCTCCCCGCCCCGCCGCCGCTCCCCTTGTCCCACTTCAATATTCCGCTGGTGTACGACTATACACCGGTACTGGCGGTCGTCGAGCGAGCAGTTCCCAGGAAATTCGGATCGATCGATAGCGTCCGCATGGTCGGGAACGATCCTAACAGGCATTACGCGTACGAGGCGGTACGCGGTCCGTTCACGACCTTCGGAAGCGATAACGAAGTACACCTGCGCGCGACTCTTTCGTACGCAGCGCGCGGGTATTTCAAGCCGCGTTTCGGCCCCACGATCAGTGCAGGCTGCGGTGGCGATTCGGCGGCCGACCGCCCGCGCGTAACCGTCGAGCTCATCACGCCATTGACACTGACATCGGACTGGCACCTGTCCTCGCGTGCGCGCATCGGTCGACTTGGCCCGGCATCCAGCGCCGACAGAGACCGGTGTACGGTGAGCATAATCCGCTACGACGTCACGCAACGTGTGATAGATGCCGCACACGATGCACTCAACTCGCACCTGCCGGACATCGACCGAAAGATCTCACGCGTCGATCTTGGCAGTCATTTCGAGGAGTGGTGGGGTCTTCTCAACAAACCGATTCGCCTCACCGATAACGTCTGGTTGCTGCTCGGACCGGAACGGCTCCGCATGGGTGAGGTGAGCGGCTCGGGCGACGACCTGATAGTCGACGCCGGCCTCGATGCACGCCCACGAATCGTTACCGGTGCCGAGCCGCATATGAACGTTCCGCCTCTCCCGCCCCTCGCGCGCGACACCGCGGCAACAGGATTCCACATCGTGCTCGGCGGCCTCATGAGTTACGCCGACGCGTCCAAGACGATCACGGATGCGCTGAGGGGAAAACCAATCACGGAAGGAGGCCGAACGGTGACGGTGCAGAGTGCACGCGTGTCGCCGCTGCCTCAGGGTCGTCTCGCGCTTGCAGTCACCTTCACGGGTGATGCCAATGGCACACTGGTCTTCGCCGGCAAGCCCGCTTACGATCGGAGTGCGGGCGAGTTGCGCGTGCCGGATCTCGATTACGACCTGAACACCGACAGCGAGATCATCAGCGCGTACAGCTGGCTCCGGTCCGACGCGCTGCGCGAGCTGTTCAGAGAGAAGGCTCGGATCCCAGCCGATCTTCTCATCGCCAAGGGACGATCGCTTCTCAGTGACGGACTCAACCGCAAACTGGGCGATGCCGTAACGCTATCGGCGCAGGTGGACTCGGTGGACGTCGCGGGGATATATGTAACCGCGCCTGGCATCGCTGTTCGCGCGGTCGCAAGCGGCAACGCCGGGATGAAGGTGAAGCAGAAGAAATAACGTAACCATGTGGTTACGTATCCTGTTCGACTCCCCAGCGGCGGCAGAGTGAATGCTCGACACCCATCTGGTCCAACACACGGGCGACGACGAAGTCCACCAACTCCGGTATCGACTTGGGTTGATGATAGAATCCCGGGGCGGCAGGAAGGATCACAACGCCTTCCCTGCTCAGTTTCAACATGTTCTCGAGATGAATGCTCGAAAGCGGCGTCTCACGCGGCACCAGAATGAGTTTGCGTCGTTCCTTGAGCGCCACATCCGCGGCGCGCTCGACGAGTGACCGTGACGAGCCGGCAGCGATCGCGCTCAGCGTTCCCATCGAGCACGGACAGATAACCATCCCAGCACTTCGTGCAGATCCGGATGCCGGAGCCGCACCACGATCCGCGTCGTCGTAAACGGTGATGAGGTCATCCCAGGCGCGGCCACCGACGGCATCGCGAAGTGCGCCGACAGATTCGATTCCGGTTTCCGTCGACAGCAGCCGGAATCCGTGGCTCGAGACTATCAGCGATACGCGTTGACCGGCAACGCATAGCTGCTCCAGCAACCGCACCGCGTACGGCGCTCCGGATGCACCCGTGATCGCAACCGTGAAAGGAATGCGCGGCCCGACGCCACTCATGATGCAACCCGCTCGGCGAATACGAACCCGAAGTACACGATGCTGATGATGCCGTTCATCGTGAAGAACGCCGCATCGAGTCGACTGATGTCACCAGGCTTCACGAGCGTGTGCTCGTACAGGAGGAGGCCGGCTGCGACGACGACACCGGCCGTGTAGATCGCGCCGCCGCCCACCGCGAACCCCACCGACGCAAGCGCGATGATCGTGATCGCGTGCAGAACACGCGCTGTCAGCAGCGAGCCGCGCTCACCCCATCGGACAGGAATCGAGTGCAATGCGTTGCCGCGATCGAATTCGACGTCCTGAAGCGCGTAGAGAATGTCAAAACCCGCGACCCACGTCGCGACCGCGATCGCGAGCACACACAACATCCACCACGGACTGGCCCACGTCCCCGTTACCGCCAGATAACCGCCGACTGGCGCGATCGAGAGTCCCACGCCGAGCACAACGTGCGACCAGCGAGTGAATCGTTTGGTGAAGCTGTAGAAGAAGACCCAGCCCAGTGCGATCGGTGCCAGAAGAAAGCAGACGTGATTGAGCTCGAATGCGGCGAACAGGAACACGCCGCAGGCGACCGCGACCGCGATCATCGCCTCGGTAACGCCAAGCGCGCCGCTTGGCAGCTCACGCATCCGCGTTCGCGGATTCAGCGCATCGATTTCCCGATCCGCTATGCGGTTGAATCCCATCGCCGCGAACCGTGCCGCGGTGAACGCGATCACGACCCAGCCGACCTCCCGCAGCGTTACAGGCGTGTGATAACTCGCGAGCACGACGCCGACGAGCGCGAAAGGCAACGCGAAAAGCGTGTGTGGAAGTTTCACGAAGTTCACGTACCTGACCACCCGCGATACACCATGAAATGTCTGCCCTTCGCGTGCTGTCATAGCCCGAGCTCGCTCCACATCGCGTCGACCCGTGCTTTCGTGGCGTCGTCCATCGCGATTCGGGCCGGCCAGTTGCGCGTGAATCCTTCCTCGGGAAACTTGCGCGTCGCGTCTATCCCCATCTTGGATCCATATGTGAATGCTCTGCTCGAATGATCCAGAACGTCCATCGGCCCCATTGTAAAGCGAGTATCGCGCTCGGGATCGATGTTATTCAGCGCAACCCACCATGCCTCGAACGGGTTGCGAACGTCCACGTCTTTGTCCACGATCACGAGCACCTTCGCGAGTGACATGAGTCCCTGCCCCCACATGGCGTTCATCACCTTGTACGCCTGCCCCGGGTACTGCTTGTCGATCGAAACGAAGACGAGATTGTGGAATATCCCTTCCGCGGGCATGTGGTAGTCCACGATTTCCGGGATCGTCAGCTTGAGCAGCGGCAGGAAGATCCGCTCGGTGGCATGGCCGAGGTAATAATCCTCCATCGGCGGCACGCCGACGATGGTCGTTGAATAGACCGCATCTCTGCGCATCGTCACAGCCGTGACGTGAACGCGCGGATAGTAATCGGCCTCACTGTAGAATCCAGTATGATCTCCGAACGGACCCTCGACTACGAGATCTTCCGAAGGATCGATGTATCCCTCGAACACAAAATCCGCCTCGGCCGGCACTTCCAGGTCGCATGTAACAGCTTTTACCAGCGACACTGGCTCCTTGCGAAGGAATCCTGCAAAGATGAACTCGTCCACCGTGGGTGGCAGCGGAGCGGACGCCGAGTAGATCGACGCCGGATCGGCGCCAACCGCGATGCACACGGGCATTCTCTCCCCGCGCGCGGCCATCTCGCGCCAGTGCGCGGCTCCCACCTTGTGGCGCTGCCAGTGCATCTTGAGCGTGTTGGGCGAGTCATACTGAACGCGATACATGCCGACGTTGCGTATTCCGCGCTTGGGATCCCGGGAAATCACCATCGGCAGCGTGACGTACGGGCCGCCATCTTCGGGCCAGCAGGTAATGATTGGAATGTTGCGCAGATCTATCCTGTCGCCCTCGAGCACGATTTCCTGACAGTGCGCCGCACCGGAGCGAATGCGGGGAGGAAACTTGGCCACCTCCATCAACCGCGGAAGCAGAGACAGCTTGCCGATGATCCCTTCGGGAACTTTGAGGTCCATCAATGCGGTGATGCGCGCACCGATATCGTCCAGGTCCGTGACACCCAGCGCCATCGCCATCCGGCGCATGGATCCGAAGAGATTGATGGCAACCGGATATGTCGATCGGCGGCCGTCGTCCAGGATGACATTCTCGAACAGGAGTGCCTTTCCGCCGCCGGCCTGTTTCATCACTCTGTCGCTGATCTCGCACAGCTCGAGCTTCGCCTTCACCGCATGACGGATTCGCACAAGCTCACCCGCTCGTTCCAGCTCAGCAATGAAGTCACCAACCGAGTCGAGCGTCATCGGTTAGTGCTTCTCACCGATGTGGATTGCGACCACGCCGAAAGTGTACGAGCGCCAGCGCACGGATTCAAAGCCTGCGTCGCGCATGCGCTGCGCAAGATCGATTTCCGACGGGAAGTGTGCAACGGATTTTGGAAGGTAGTTGTACGCACTGTGATGCCGCGCCACGGCGTTGCCGATGAGCGGGCAGAGATGATTGAAGTAAAGCCGATAGATCCAACCGACCAATGGGTTCTGTGTAACACCGAATTCGAGAATGACAAAACATGCGCCGGGCCGCAGCACGCGATAGACCTCACGCAGCGCCGCGTTGAGATCCACCACGTTCCGGATTCCAAAGACGACGATTGCACCGGCCGCGAACTCGTCGGTGAACGGAAGGTCCAGTGCGTCGGCAGTAACAGGCCGTACGACGTCGCGCGACACCTTTCCCAGTCCCGCGCGCAGCATCGGCTCGGCGAAATCAGCTGCGACGACGGAGCCATGGAAGTTCGCGAGCGACGCGATCTGCGACGAGATATCGAGCGTTCCGGCGCACAGATCCAGATATGTCGCACCAGGATCGCGCGCGATATTGAGATCGCGTATCGCCTTCCGACGCCACCACTGATCCAGCCTGAAGCTGATGATCCGATTCACGCGATCGTAATGCGGGGCTATGTCGGAAAACATCTGCTTGACATAGCCCCTCTTCACCGCGGCACCGGTCGCAGCGGCGTCCGCGGTCGCGCGTTCGGTTTCCAGTGCCGTCATGTCACCAAAGTTGCCCGCCGCGCCAGATACAGGCAAGCGGAGGATGTCTCAACTCGCGAATGACTGCCGCACGAGTCCTGCGAGCTGCGCGAGCGCCTTCGCCGCACCCGAGTCCGGCTCTGCGACGACGATCGGGCGTCCCGAATCGCCGCCCTCCAGCACGCGCGGATACAGCGGAATCTGAGCCAGCAGTGGCAGTCCGAGCGAGTCCGCCAACTTCTGTCCTCCCCCCGATCCGAACAACGCACTTGGTTTTCCACAGTGCGGGCACTCGAAATAGGACATGTTTTCGACGATGCCGATTATTGGAACGCCCACACGCTCGAACATCTTCGCGCCACGCAGCGCGTCGCCGGCCGCCACATCCTGCGGAGTGGTAACGACCAGCGATCCATGCACGTGAGTCGCCTGCACGAGCGATAGCTGTGCGTCACCGGTGCCCGGAGGCATATCGACGATGAGATAGTCGAGCTTGCCCCACGCGACGTCGCGGAGGAATTGATTGATCACCTTCATGATGATGGGTCCACGCCAGATCGCCGGCTGGTCCGGAGGAACGAGAAACCCAAGCGATACGACGCGGACGCCGAAGGCTTCGTGCGGCACCATCCTGTCGTGGTTGTCGAGGCGCGGCGGGCCGTCCAGTCCCAGCATGCGCGGCACGTTTGGACCGTAGATGTCTGCGTCCATTATTCCCACGCGAGCGCCGTCCCTTGCCAGCGCGACCGCGAGATTGACTGCGACGGTGGACTTGCCCACACCGCCCTTTCCGCTCGAAACGGCAATGATGTTGCCGAGGTCAGGGAAGGCAACCGGAGTCGGCGGTGCGACCGTTTTCGGGGTGGGAGCCTGATCCATTACCGGAAGCGCGCGGCCCCGGGGAGTGTCTTCTGTCATACCCAAATGTAAATGCTGCCGTCGCCATCCCGCGGCACGACGCCTCTGCGTCGGCGCCTGGGAGCCCACCGGAATGCTCATCTGCGCGAACGAGGGAATCCCTGCGCTCGATCTCCGGGTCCAACGAGTGACCGGAACGCCTCGACGACGGGTCGGTTCCAGTCTTCGCGGGAAGGGCGAGGGGCCGATCCCTACCCCCTTGACCCGATATAACACCGATATATCTTAGACCTAACGATATATCGTACGATATATCAAACTATATCTTCGAGAGGAAGTCAATCATGCCAGGATTTGATTGCGGCGCCGGCTGGATGCGCAGAGGGATGTGGAAGGGAAACTGGGGCTTCGATGGCTCCCAGTTCTGGGGAGCCGGCCCGTGGCGTCCACGCGGCGGACCGCGTAGCGCTCGCGTGTTCGACCAGGGCGACCTCAAGTACGTGATCCTGCAATTGCTGGTCGAGAAGCCGCGCCACGGCTACGAGATCATCAAGGCAATCGAGGAGCGCTTTGGCGGGGCGTACTCGCCAAGCCCGGGGACCGTATACCCCACGCTCACGATGCTGGAAGACATGGGGTACGCCCGCGTGACGCCTGAAGAGAGCGGCAAGAAGGTGTACGAGATAACTGACGAAGGTCGCAAGTATCTCGAAGAGAATCGCTCGGCAGTCGATGATATCTTCTCACGGATCACCGAGTTCGCGCAGAGCATATTTGGTGAGCCGATGATGCAGGTACATCGCGCCATGAAGGATGTGGGACGCGCCGTGTACGTTCAGAACGCGAAGCGGACTCCGGAGCAGCTCAAGCGCATCTCGGATATCCTCGAGCGTGCTGCCGCGGAAATCTCGACGGTCGTCTAGCTGCACAACCGGTCGCCGTCAGCAGACGGAAAAGCCCGTGCAATCGATGCACGGGCTTTTTCCTTTCGCCTGGCTCACTCGGGAAGACGCGGCTCTGCAAACGCCGGCCACGGGCGAACGCCCGCGACCGCAACAATTAGCGACGTGCAGTCGCGTCGCTGGTCAAGAGCCGATCCGTTATCATGTCCGCCATGCGTGCGGCGTCCGCCGTCGGGTCGTTCGTCAGCACGATCACTACGGCGTGCCTGTCCGGAATCCGTACGAACGCGTCGCGCTTGCCATCGGCTGCACCGAACGCGGAAAGCCGCGCCACGCCATGGTACGTGTCTGGTTGCCAACCCTTCGCGTGGTCTGCGCCGGCGTAGCTCCGTGGGTCTTCGAGTCCCAGCGCGAGTCGATAAAGTTCGTCCACATCGGATTCCACTCTACCGTCCGCTGTCGCTACCGTTCGATGCAGGCCGATCGGCACACCCAGCTGACGCGTGACGCAAGCCTGAAGTGGCGTTGACGGTGCGGCCACTCGCGCACCCGCACCGGTTTCACCAGCCTGCGCACGATCGGCATTGGCCGCCGGCAGTTGCGCGCACAGCGCCGAAAATACCGCCGACATCGCGCCAAGTTGAAACTGAGGAAGCGTTGTAGTCGGCATGTACTTCGTCTGCGGCGGCACGCCGTAGGACCGGTCGACGAACACCTCGCCGTTCTGCGCGACGAGCACCGTTGCGCCGCCCGCGGTCGGATCATCGTATTTGCGGAAGAGCGAGTCGACGAATGCAGCACTTACGCGTGGATCGTCGGCAGCACGGTGCAGTACGTGGCGAGCGCCAAGGTCATACCTGTCACCTGGATGCAACGTGAGAAACGGCTTGCCGGAATCCGTCGCATCCCTGCCGCCATACACGAATGCCTTGTCGCGGCCGATGACAGTCGCCGTATCACCGCGCACTACCCACGCCGTTCCTTCGTCCTCGGACATCCCGAGCAGATTCGGGTGCGACGTCATGATCGAGTCGGCGAGATCGGCCAGGCGCTCCCGGGCGACGACATGCTGGTCGATTCCAACGTTGCGCAGATACGCGAATCCCTTCTCATAGCCTGGATAGGCCATGATCCGGTTGTCGTTCGATGGCGCACCCCGAATGAGGAAGTCGCCGAGTATCGACGCACCAGCCGACGATCCGCCGACGACGCCACCGCGGGCGAGTACGTCTCTGAATGCCTGCTCCGTCTTCGTACCAGCGTATGCGTCGACGAGATGAAACTGTCTTCCACCCTCGAACCAGACGCCGCCAGCGTGCTCGAGCACCGCTGCGAACGAATCCGCGTCCGCAAGCTTCCGGTCTGTCGTGAAGAGAACGTGTACGTTCCTGGCGCCAGCGTTCTTCCACATGCGCGCTCCCGGCGCGTCCTGTCCGTACGATGCCGCGCCGCCAGCGTTCGGCACGTCGACGATCAGCGCGTCCGGTCCGCCTGCGGCCTTGATGAACGCGTCAGTTATCTCCGGGCCGAGCGCGCCGCCGCCAACCACGATCACTGTTCCGTGCGGGGGGCCGACTCTCGTTGCAGTTGATGTCTGAGCCTGCATGACGCCCGAGACGACAATCGCCGCGGCGATTATGCGATGAACGATGAACACACGCCCTCTCATCAAGGAAGTATTGCGGAACATTGCCGGTGGGCGCCGCTATTCCGCCGTAGCTGGCCCCAGATACAGTCGCGCCGCGGCGATCACGCGCTTCTGCACCTCGTCGAGACTGCCCTCCACCATTGCACCCGACGCCTTCACGTGCCCGCCGCCGCCGAATTGATGCGCAAACTCGTTCGCGTCCACACCACGCGTGGTGCGAAATGAAATCTTCACGCGATTGTGGCCGAGGTCGCGAAAGAAGATCGCCATGCGCGTTCCGGCGACAGACCGCGCATGCTCCGCGATCCCTTCGAGATCCTCCGGCCGTACGTTGTGCTTCTCCGTCGCGCCAGCTGGAACCGATATCCACGTCAGACCGTAGGTCGAATCGACCTCGAGCGTTGCAAGCGCTTCGCGGAGCAACGTGAGACGGCCAACCGGCATCGACGCGTAAATGCGCTGGTACATCTCTTCGGGCTCGACACCTTCTGCCAGCAGCTGCGCCGCTACCGCGTGGCACCGCGGCGACGTGTTGCTGAAACGGAAGCCACCGGTATCGGTAACGAGCGCCACGTACAGTGAATTCGCAATCGCGGCCGTGATGTCGAACCCCAGCACGAGTCCAACGTCGTACACGAGCTCGCCAGTCGCGCACGCGGTCGTATCCGACAGTATCTCCTCACTCGGCGGGTCATCGCTCGGGACATGGTGATCGATCACCAGCTTCGGCACCTGGAGCCCGCGAACGACATCAGCGAGTTTTCCAAGTCTGCGAAGGTCGGCGATGTCGAGCACGATGACGACGTCCGCCTTGCGCATGACATCCGCGCCACCGTCGCTCAACTCGACCATGCGTACGTCGTCGCCGAGCAGAAAGCGAAACATCTCGGGCCATGGCGTCGGATTGACGATGGTGACCGTCATTCCTCGCTGCGCCAGCATCCGTGCGAGAGCAGTCTCCGAGCCGCAGCCGTCGCCGTCGGAGTTGATGTGGGTGGATAAAACAATCGAGCGTCCCGCGCGCAACTCGCGCGCGAGACGCTCGATAGCCGTCCGGCGGGCGGCCGGAACGGCTAGAAGATCACGCACCAACCTTTTCGGCCCGCCCGAGCTTCGAATGGCTCTTCCCGTAGAGGAAGTAAATCAGGAGACCGAGTGCCATCCATACGATCAGACGGATCCACGTATCGCTCGGAAGCGATCCCATGAGCGCGCCGCAGCTGATGATGCCGAGAATCGGAACGAGTGGAACGAGCGGCGTACGGAACGGACGCTCGAGGTTCGGCTGACGATAGCGCAACACGATCACGCCAGCGCAGACGATGACGAATGCGAGCAGCGTGCCGATCGAGACGAGCTCTCCGAGAAGACCGATCGGAAAGTAGCCGGCGATGACCGCCGCGACGACGCCTGTGAGGATCGTCGTGACGTACGGCGTCTGGAATTTCGGGTGAACCTTGCCGAACACGGGCGGGAGCAGACCATCGCGTGCCATCGAGAAGAAGATGCGCGGCTGTCCCATGAGCATCACCAGCACGACCGATGCAAGACCGGCGATCGCGCCGATGTTGACGATCGGGCGCATCCACGCGAGCGCAGGACCGGCGGCTGCAATTGCGACGAACACCGGATGCGGCACGTCGAGTGTCTTGTAGTTGGCAAGACCCGTCATGACGAGCGCCATCAGGATGTACAGCACGGTGCAGATCGCGAGCGACGCGAGAATGCCTATTGGCATGTCGCGTTGCGGATTCTTCGCCTCCTGCGCAGCCGTGGACACGGCGTCGAAGCCTATATACGAGAAGAACACGACACCCGCCGCACGCGCAACGCCGCTCCATCCAAAGTCACCGAAGTGGCCCGTGTTGGCCGGTATGAACGGATGCCAGTTCGCCTTGTTCACGTATGCGAAACCGAAGGCGATGACCAGCAGTACGATCGCGACCTTCACGATCACGATGATGTTGTTGAAGTTCGCCGACTCCTTGATGCCCACCACCAGCAGGGCAGTCATGAGCAGCGTGAGCACGATCGCCGGAACGTTGATGACGCCCTGCACCGCGGTCAGACCCGGAGCGCACGTGGCGAGCGTGTCGGTGACGATCTGGTTGGTCGTCGGTGATATACACAACGTCGACTGCACGAGATGGTGCGTCCCAACCACTCGCAGCGGAGCCTGGGCATACTGATACGGGATGTGAAGCCCGATCTCGTTCATGAATGCCGTGAAGTAGCCGCTCCAGCCTACCGCTACAGTCGCGGCTCCGAACAGATACTCGAGGATCAGATCCCAGCCAATGATCCAGGCGATGAACTCGCCAAGTGTTGCATAACCATAGGTGTACGCGCTTCCGGCGATGGGAATCATCGCCGCGAATTCGGCGTAGCAGAGGCCGGCGAAGAGACAGCCTATTCCAGCCAGGATGAACGAGTAGACGACTCCCGGACCGGCGTGTTGCGCTGCTGCGGTTCCGGTAAGGACGAAAATTCCTGCGCCGATGATGGCGCCAATGCCGAGCGTTGTAAGGTTGAGCGCGCCAAGCGCGCGGCGCAACGTTCGCTCCTCTCCCTCCCCACTCGCTTCAGCCTGAAGCAGCGCGATGCTCTTCCGCGACCCAAGTCCCATGTAATCCCCTCGACGAGTTCCTGCATCCGGGGCCCGCACGCGAACAGACGCGGCGGCACCCCGGATCGTGTGTGGCACAATCCAGAGCCCTGCCTGCAACAAACTCCGACTACGATGTCTTACTACGGTGAACGGTTGCCGTGCGTTGGTGGCGCCCCTGCTCAGTCACACTGGGGAAGGCGACAGCCGAGCGCTATCGTCCGTCAAACCGAATAGTTCGGTGCCTCGCGCGTAATGACCACGTCATGTGGGTGCGATTCACGCAATCCGGCCGCAGTGATGCGAACAAATTCGGTCTTGGTCCGGAGTTCGTCAATAGTCCCGCAGCCAGCATACCCCATTCCAGCCCGTAATCCGCCCACCATCTGGAACAGGACGTCGGCAGCCGGCCCCTTGTACGGGACCCGTCCTTCGATCCCCTCCGGCACCAGCTTCTTGGCAGACATCTCACCTTCCTGGAAGTACCTGTCTGCACTTCCATCCTGCATCGCGGCAAGGCTGCCCATGCCGCGAATCATCTTGAAGCGACGGCCTTCCATGAGAATAGATTCGCCTGGACTTTCCTCGGTTCCCGCGAGCATCGACCCCATCATGACGCTCGATGCGCCAGCGGAAAGCGCCTTTACAATGTCGCCCGAATACTTGATGCCGCCGTCGGCGATAATCGGCACGTCTCCGGCTCCGTCAACGGCATCGAGCACCGCCGTGAGCTGCGGTACGCCTATTCCCGTCACGACCCGCGTGGTGCAGATCGAGCCCGGCCCAACGCCGACCTTGATCGCGTCGACACCACGCTCCGCCAGCGCCCGCGCACCCTCGCGAGTCGCAACATTGCCCGCGACGAGCTGGACGTCGGGAAACCGCTCGCGAACGTCGCCCGTCGCCCGGAGCACGCCATCGGAGTGCCCGTGCGCCGTATCGATGATGAGAACATCGACGCCCGCATCGACAAGAGCTGCGGCACGAGCCTCGTAGTTGGTCGCACCGATCGCGGCAGCAACGCGCAGCCGTCCGTGCTGGTCCTTGTTGGCGTTTGGAAATTCGCGCCGCTTGTGAATGTCCTTGACGGTGATGAGTCCGCGCAGATTTCCATTCTGATCCACAACCGGGAGCTTCTCGATACGATGCGCCCCAAGTATCTGCTCGGCTTCATCGAGCGTTGTGCCTACGGGCGCCGTGACGAGATTCTTCTTCGTCATCGCGTCCTGCAGCGGGCGATCGAGATTGGATTCGAACTGCAGATCGCGATTGGTGATGATTCCAACCAGGCGTCCGCCATCGACGATCGGGACGCCCGAGATCTTGAAGCGATTCATCAACGCAACAGCCTCGCGCAACGATGCGGAAGGCGACAGCGTTATGGGATCCAGAATCATTCCGCTTTCCGACCGTTTCACACGATCGACCTCGGCGGCCTGGCGATCGATCGACATGTTCTTGTGGACGACGCCGATACCTCCAGCGCGCGCCATGACGATCGCCATGTCGGACTCGGTGACGGTGTCCATCGCCGCCGAAACCAGCGGAACGTTGAGCGTGATACCGCGCGTAAAGCGCGAAGAGGTTACGACGTCCCGGGGATGAACCAGAGAATGCGCGGGGAGCAGCAGAACGTCATCGAATGTGAGCGCGGGCTCTGAGCGAATCCGCGCGTACCCGCTCGGCAGTCCTTCGTCCTGCCGGATAGACAAAGACCCGCCGCCGGCATCAACCGGTCTAGCGGGCCTGGAATTTTGCAAAGTGTGTGGCGCCATGGACTAATGTATCACACTCGACCAATCGTCCGCAAACGCCGGCGAACCCGTCGCGGAAGGAAAAATGAGGCCGCACCCAGCACCCGCTCGAGGTTGAGCTCGTCGAGCTCGTCCGGATCGCCCATCCAGTGCTCCAGAATCACCTCGCGCCCGGCGCTTTTCAGCAGTTGCCGTATCGCCAGCACCAGAACGAAAACGTCGTCCACCTCTCCGATCAGCGGGATGAAGTCCGGGAACACATCCTCAGGAATCAGCACGTAAGCCACGGCTCCGGCGACGAGCAGCTTGTCCAGCAGCTCGACCCTGGGGTCAGTTATCAGGCCGTATAAAAGCCGAAGAAAGTTCGGTAGCTCGCGAACGGCGTCGATGACGGTACGCTTGTGGCCGGTGGCGGGCCGCGCGGCGCTGGGCCGGCGCCGGCGCGATCTCGGGGTTGTCGTTTCCATTGGTTCCTCAGGCGATGCGAGAGCTGTGCCGTACGCTCAGTAGATGTAAACGGGCGTCCCGACCGCAACCATCGGGTAGAGCGTTTCGACGTCCTGATTCAACATTCGCACGCAGCCGTGACTTACGGATTGGCCCACCGAGCTTGGCTCGTCGGTTCCGTGAATCCCGTACCCGTCGCCCAGATCGAGTCGCCTTGTGCCGAGCGTGCCCAGATAACGCCGCTGGACGGTGCCGAACGGTGGGACGATGAGGTTGCCCTTGGCAATGAGCTCATGGCCTTCCTTCGGCGCCGGTGCCGGCTGGCCGTCCGGCATGATAACCTCGGATCCCTGGACCGTGTAGCCGTCGTAATTCTGGCCACGCTCCAGATGCACCAGCCCGACGCCGCGCGCGCGTGCCTGCTCGACATAATGCCAGTCGGGTGGCACCCACGCCGGATTGGAGTCCTTTGACTGTACCACCAGGCGGCCACGGGGCGTCTCGAAACGCCAGTGTTGCCCGCTGCTGCCGCCGACGAGTTCCTTGCCACTCGCAGTTGCGACAGGCGCGGTGAACAGCACGCTGTCACCCTGCTTGTACCACAATCTGTGGTCGGCAATGCTGATGACGATGTACGGTGAATTCGCGTTCGGCGCTGGCGCCTCGACCAGCTTGCGCATGCTGTCGGTTTCAACGCCGGCCTGCGCGCGCAGTGTGCTCAGCAGGTCGAGATTGTCGTTGAACACCATGCGGTTGACGTCGCGCTCGAATCTCAGCTCCGCGGTATCGTGCAGCAGCTTTACACTCAACAGAATGGCTACGGCGATGCCGAGTATGAGCAGCCACGCGATGGCGACCCCGTGTCGAAGGAATTTCAGCATCAGTAGAAGTACACGCTCATTCCAGCGCTGACATTCGGCAGAATCGCGCGAAGATCAGCTGGGTCCACGCGAACATTGCCGGCGGCGACCGCATCGGAGTCCGCACCTGCATAGATGCGCGCATCACCGTTGAGCACGAGGGCTGGCGCGTCGCCGCCTATCACCTGCTGCACCGTGCGCTGGCCGCGCGGCAGAGTCATGGCGGTGGTATCGCCAGCGCTCGTCTTGAATCCCGGCACCTTCGCAGGAGCGAGCGCTACACGCATCACACGTAGCAGTGCGCCATCTCGCTCGAGATACATGACGCCGCTGTCCACTGCGATCGACAGATGCAATCGCGGATCGAAGTGCGCCTGGCGCTTGGCGAGCTCGATTGCAAGCCGCACCTTGTCCTGTTCCTGCTGCACGACGATATCGCTCTTTTTTCGCTCCGCATCCGTCATGCCGGAACGGAGCCGCGCGATCTCCTGCCCATAGGCGGCGCGTCTGTAGAACAACCACATGTCGCCCGCGACGAGGAAGAGAAACACGACGGCAATGATCTTCAGGAATGTCGGATATGCTTCCCTGAATCCTTGCCAACCTTCACGCCGTCGGTCGCCGCCACGTGCTGTGGCACGGCGGTCGCCCGGGTCCTGCGGATCGTGCGAATCGGTCATCTAATTCGGCGAAGGGTCTGAATATCGAGGATGGGAATGCCGACAGGATCGCTGCGTCCATCGCGCACTCGCGCAGTGACTGTGATCCTCGCAAGAGGCTGCAATGCACGAGCCGTGCCCATGAGCGACGGCGGCACTACAAGATACAGCAATGCATTCTCGGAATTGGGCCCCCGCGCAAGGATGTATGGCTCCTCGTCCGCAAGTCCATGGCGCAGCGGATCCGCCGTTTGCAAAGCGAGGAACTCCACGTTCCACATCACCATCTTTCCACGCGTGCCAACTGGATCCGCTCTCAGATCCGCCGCGCTCAGGTTTGCGCGAAATGCGGTATCGGCTGGAACGAGCACTGAATCCGGCACCCATCCCTCGATGCGTACGCGCGACCAGCCGCGATCGCGAGCAATCACTTCGACGTTCGCAGTCTTCTGCAACTGTCCGATCGCAGCTGACGAGGGCGCATCGCGCAGCACCGATGGAACCGCGAGGTTGTATGAATCGTTGCTGGCTGCCGGTGCGACCGCGTCAGACGCAGCGGCAGCGGCTGTGGGCGAAGGCGCTGGTGACTTGGCGCGCGACGCCGCCTGGGCGCCGAGCGGAGCGCCAGATGGAATCGCAGCTGCAACGGCCAACGCCGCAAATGCGACGCGCACCGCGCGACCGATCGTCTCGTTTCGCACCATTGCCGAATCGGACACGCACGGCACGAATCCGCCGCCGTTCTGGTGCGCATTCACGTACAGGTGACGCATGAGGGGAGGACGCGTAGATTAGACGGTTTCGTAGTTCTTTCCTTCATTACACCCAACGAGCGAACATGGCAACGACCGGGCAGCCCCGAAAGGCTGGAGAAGCTGAGCAATCCGGCGGTCAGGTCGCCCTCATCGTTCTCGACGGCTGGGGCTTCCGCGCTCAACGCGAAGGCAACGCGATCGCACTGGCTCAGACGCCCACGTGGGATACACTCTGGAGCCTGCGCTCGCGCTCTCTCCTGGAAGCGTCCGGCCTACGAGTGGGACTGCCCGCGGGACAGATGGGTAACAGCGAGGTCGGTCACCTGAACCTCGGTGCGGGCCGCGTCGTCATGCAGGATCTGGTTCGCATCTCTGCCGCCATCGCCGACGGGTCGTTCTTCCGGAACCCGGCGCTCGTCGCCGCCTGCGACGCGGCGAGGCGCGGTCACACGCTCCATGTCATGGGCCTGCTCGGCGGCGGCGGCGTGCACGCAATCGATGCACACCTCCGTGCCGTGATCGACATGGCGGAGCGTCTCAAGGTGCCGCGCGTTGCACTGCACCTGCTGACCGATGGACGCGATACCCTTCCCCAGTCCGCGCTCGGATACCTGCGTCAGCTACTCGAGTACGCAAACGGCCGAGCACAGGTTGCGAGCATTGGCGGGCGGTACTACGGGATGGATCGGGACAAGCGCTGGCAACGCACCGAGCTGTTCTATCGCGCGGCCGTCGACGGCGTTGGTCCGTCTGCAACCGACCCGATCGATGCGGTGAAACACGCCTACGACGACGGCGTGACCGACGAGTTCATCCTGCCCGTCGTAATCACGCACGACGGTGCACCTGTTGCACCGATGCGCGACGGCGACGCCGTCATCTGCTTCAACTACCGGTCCGATCGCATGCGCCAGATCGTTCGCGCGATGACCGACCCCGGCTTCGACGGGTTCGACATTTCAAAGCGTCCGTCGCTCACGGTCACGACCATGACGCAGTACGATGCAACGTTCGACGTGAACGTGGCGTTTGCACCGTTCTCGATGTCGCGCATAGTCGCCGAAGTTGTTTCGGAAGCCGGCAAGTCCATGTTGAAGACCGCCGAGACGGAGAAATATCCGCACGTGACATATTTCTTCAATGGCGGAGTGGAACCGCCATATCCCGGCGAGGACCGACGCCTCGTTCCCAGTCAGAAGGTTGCAACGTACGATCTCGCACCGGAGATGAGCGCGCGCGGCATAGCCGACGTGCTCTGCGCTTCGCTCGATAAACGCGAGCACGACTTCACTCTGTGCAACTTCGCCAACGCAGACATGGTCGGGCACACCGGCTCGATGCCGGCCACGATCGCTGCTGTCGAAACGGTCGACAGCTGTCTCGAACGGATCATCCGGAGTGCACGCAAATCAGGAACGCGCCTCGTCATAACCGCCGACCACGGCAATGCGGAGATGATGATCGACCCCGAGACCGGTGGCCCGCACACGGCGCACACGAGCAATCCGGTGCCGATCGTATTCTTCAACCCCTATGGAGACGATCCAGCTCTCCGCGGCGGCGGCGCGCTCTGTGACGTCGGACCCACGATCCTCGGTATGCTGGGCATCGAGGCACCACCAGAAATGACCGGGGTAGATCTTTTCCGCCTCGAGTCGTGAAGCCTACTAAAATTACGTACATGTCAAAGATTCTCCGCGCTATCGCTCTCCTCTCGCTGGTCGCCGGCCCGTCGGGACTCGCCGCCCAGGTAGTGGTGGGTCACACGCCCGAGACGAGCCCGTACCGCGACATCACCGCTTCACAGCGGTTGACGATATTCGGCGGCTATTTCAACGTACAGAAGGACGAGGTCGGCGCCACGCCGCAGAGTGGCACCAGCATCGGTCTGCGCTACTCCATACCTGTGGCGGGTCCGGCGGATTTCTACGCCCGTTTCGAGCGCGTCAGCTCGCATCGCGAGGCGTTCAATCCCACAAAGCCCGCTGAAACGCGCTCACTCGGGACGCAGAACCTGGGATTGTACATCGCCGACCTCGGCTTCGACTTCAATCTGACGGGCCGGCGGACCTGGCATGGAGTGGTGCCGCTGCTCGGCTTCGGGCTCGGTATCACCAGTGCGCCGACCACGACCGCGGACGACCCGTACGACTTCGGAACTCAGTTCTCCTTTTCGCTCGAAGGAGGCATCCGCATCAATCCTACAAACTCCTGGGAAATCAGGTTGAACGCCAAGCCGACCTTCTATCAGAATCACTATCCGACGCAATACTACGCCACGCCGACTGGTGGCACTCCGCTGCTGGACAAGTCCACGGCTCGCAGTGGCTTCAGGCACGGTATCGATTACACCGCCGGTCTGTCGTTCCCGCTGTTCCGCTAGCGTCGCGGGCATCCGCCTTGCACGGTGAGCTTTCAGGAGGCTCACAATGCCACGCGATTTTGAAGATATTTTCGACACCGAAGACATGGACCCGGACGAGCTCAGGCGCCTCGTGCGCGAGACTCTCCGGGAGAGTCGATCAATCGATCCGTTGGACATCACTGTCCATGTCCGCCACGGAAAGGTCATACTCGTCGGCCGCGTCGGGACCGATACCGAGAAGCGGATCGCCGAGCGTGTGGTCGGCGACCGGATAGGACTGACCAACGTTGAAAGCCAGCTCGTTGTGGACCCGATCCGCCGCGCCACGAGTCCGGAGGCGGCTGACGAGAACGTCAACGATGAGGAGGCCCACGAAGGGCTGTTGCTCGGCGACGCACCTCGCTCCCATTCCGACAGCAGCGACCACCTGGCGGAGCACGCCGAGGACGAGCTGCTCGGAACCGTGGACAGGACGGAAGCGATAGAGGACGGCATCCCCTGGATACCGCCTGAGAGCCCGACTCCGGAAGGCACGGATGAAGCAGGGTTCCCACCACGCGACGCAAATCTGGATTCGTTTTAATCGCGCACAGGGTGCAGATTTGATCGCGTATGCCTACCTGCACCCTGACACGCCGCGTGAAATTTGCCGCGGCACATCGGTACCGCCGCCCCGAATGGGACGACGCGCGCAATGAAGCGACTTTCGGTGCCTGCGCCTGGCCCAGCTACCACGGCCACAGCTACACCTGCGACGTCACAGTGGCCGGCGAAATCGATCCCCTTACCGGATTTATCGTGGATCTCGGAAAACTCGACGCGATTCTCAGGCGCGAGATTGTCCAGAGGTTCGACCATCGCAACATCAACGTGGACGTCCCCGAGTTTGCCGACGGACGACTGATCCCGTCCGGGGAGAACCTCGCACGCTTCATTCTGGATCGCGTACAGACGTCGTTGAAGACCGATGCACGCGTCGTTTCGGTCACCATTGCAGAGGACGACACCTTGTCGGCGACATATGCAGCAGATTGACGGCGCCCTGATCGCGGAAGTGTCGCGTGTACGCATGCGCGCGATCGCAGCGTGGCTGGCGCCCGTTTCACTCGCCGCCGCAACTGCATGCGCACCGGCCCCACGCACCGGCGCGATACCTGCAACGGCACACGGACGAGCCGCTCTCGAAGCGCGGATCGACACATGGATCGGGAATCCGATCTTCCGAACGGCCGAATGGGCAATTCTCGTAGTGAATCCGCAGAGTGGTGACACCATCTACGCGCACGATCCCGCGCTGCTGATGGTCCCTGCATCCAACATGAAGATCATCACATCTTCCGTTGCACTCACACAGCTCGGCCCGGACTTTCGTTTTTCCACGACGTTTGCAAGACACGGCGCGCTCGCCAACGGAGTCCTGAACGGCGATCTGGTGGTGACCGGCCGCGGAGATCCGACGCTGAGCAACCATATGCGCGGCAACGCGAGCGCGGCTATGGACACTCTCGCGGATTCGATCGTCGCGCACGGCATTCGCGAGATCACGGGACACATCTATTCGGGCGCCGACAACTTCCCCGGTCCTGCGGTCGGCGCAGGCTGGGACTGGGACGATCTCGATTCGTCGGACGGAGCCGGCGTCGACGAGCTGCTGTTCAACGAAGGAATGTCGCGCGTGGTCGTGCACGGACCAGCTGGTGACAGCACCGTGAAGTCGGCGCCCGCGGCAATCCCCACGCAGGACTACCTCCGCGAGTTGCAACTCGCACTCGAACGGCGTGGTGTGCATACGACGCTTGGAGTCGGGGAAAGCGTCGTTCCGCGCGATGCGGTTCCGCTCGACACTCTGTTCGTCGTCCAGTCTGTGCCGCTGAGTCAGATTCTTCCGTACTTTCTAAAGCCGTCGCAGAATCAGATGGGCGAGGTCCTCATGCGCACGCTCGGTCTCGAACGCACGGGCGTTGGTATCGCTGACAGCGGCATCGCTGTCGCGGGCCGCCAACTCTCGGCGTGGGGAATTCCGCGCGACGGTTACCAGCTGCATGACGGAAGTGGAATGGCACGCGCCGATCTGATTTCTCCGGAAACGATCGTGCGAATATTCGACCGAATGCAGGCAAATCCCAACTTCGCAACGTTCTACAACGCGCTCCCGATCGCCGGAGTCGACGGCACGATCGCGCGCCGCATGATCGGAACACCTGCGGCGAACAACGTACACGCGAAGACCGGCTCCCTGCACTGGGTCCGGTCGCTCTCAGGCTACGTAACCGACGCCGATGGTGAACGGCTCATCTTCAGCGTTCTCGCCAACAAGTGGACCACACCGCCTTCCGCGGTAACGATGACGGCCGACTCGATCGCGGCGGCGCTGGCGTCGTACCACAAGTGAGTAGCGTTTGAGTCGGGGAGCGGTCAGCGCCGCCGAGGCATCGGAGCAGATTCTCGCCTCGGTCGAGCGCATGCCGGTCGAATGCGTTCCGCTCTCATCCGCGCTCGGTGCCGTGCTCGCCGAACCAGTCGCCGCACGTGCCAGCATTCCTCCATGGCGCGCGTCGTCGATGGACGGATATGCGGTGAGAGCGAGCGATATCGCCCGCGTCCCGTGCACGTTGCGCGTCATCGGAGAGGTTGCGGCTGGCAGCGAGGCGCCAGTATCAGTGAAGACCGGGGAGGCCGTCAGAATCATGACCGGAGCCCCCGTTCCGGCAAGCGCCGACACTGTTGTGCGCGTGGAAGACACCGATGCCGGCTCGGAACTCGTCGAGATCCGCAATTCGCGCGATGCGGGACGCAACGTGCGCCCACTCGGCGAGGATTTCCTCAAGGGAGACGTGATCCTCAGGGCGGGCGAGTATGTGAGTCCCGCGGCGATCGGCGTGCTCGCGTCCTCCGGCATCGCGACTGTCGCAACCTACCGCCAGCCTACCGTATCGATCGTTTCGTCAGGCGACGAGCTGGTTCGCGTCGAGGGTTTCGACGCGGTGATGAGCGGCAACCGCATCGTATCATCGAACAGTTATTCCCTCCCGGCGATGGTGCGCGAATCGGGCGGACGGCCCCGCGATGGCGGCATCACGCGCGATGATCCGCTTGCACTGCGCAACGCGATCGAGGGTGCGATGGCGTGCGATCTCCTGATCACGAGTGGCGGCGTTTCCGTCGGTGATCATGACTTCACACGCACAGTCATGAAGGATATGGGTGTCGACATCAAGTTCTGGCGCGCGCGTATCCGGCCAGGCGGCCCTGTAGTGTTCGGTATCATCGATGGCCGCCCCTGGATCGGACTGCCGGGTAATCCGGTGTCCGCAATGGTTACGTTCGAGCTCTTCGTGCGGCCAGCGATTCTCAAGATGCTTGGCGAGACGCTGATTTTCCCCGCAACACGAATCGTGACACTCGACGAGCGCATCTCATTGATCGGCGACCTGACACACTACCTGCGCGTAGTGCTGACCCAGCGCGACGGCGTGGATCACGCGCGCCTTACCGGTACGCAGAGCTCAGGAGCGCTGACGTCCATGTTGCGCGCCAACGCGCTGCTCATAGTTCCCGAGGGCCAGCACGAGTGTCATCCGGGCGAGCAGTTCCGCGCGATTCCCCTGCGGGACTCCGTATTTCGGTCAGCAGTCTTCCCCGCGTGACGCGAGCGCTGGCAGGCGCCAAGCTTGTCGCCGATCTCGAGCGACGCTTCGTGACTGTCAACGACGACGTCCGCGTAGGCGGCAGGGACGTCAACATTCTGCGGCCGCGCAGTGCGGAGGACCTCATCAGCGAGAGCGATTTCGACCGGGACGAGCGATTGCCGTACTGGGCCGAGCTGTGGCCATCATCGACCATTCTGGCCAATTTCATCGTCGCTCATAAGAGACCCCGCGGCCGTGCCATAGAGATTGGCGCAGGCGTCGGACTCGTGAGCATCGCCGCCGCGATCGCAGGCCACGCGATCACCGCGAGCGATTATTATGACGACGCCCTGGCATTCGCGCGGGCGAATGCGTTTCGCAACCTCGGCCGGGAGATCGACACCGCTCTCATCGACTGGCGCCATGTGTCACCGGACGTCGCGCGCTTCGATTTCGTGCTCGCCTCCGACGTGCTTTACGAATCGCGCTACGCACCACTCGTCGCGAGTGTAGTCGACCGGCTGTTGGCCGCAAGTGGCGTCGCCTACGTGGCCGATCCCGGCCGCGTTGCTGCGAATGCGTTTGCCGACGCGTGCGTGGACCTCGGACTTGCGATACGTACCACCGCTACCCGGCCATATCAGGCCGGTGATGTGCGGCAGACCATTACGGTCTATGAGGTGACGCGACCGTAACGCCCTGTTCTACAGCAGTTGCTGTGCAACGACCTCGGAGATGTCGTACACCGGAACGTCGGAATTCTGGCCCTTTACGCCATCGCCGATCATGGTCATGCAGAAGGGGCATGCCACTGCGAGGACGTCTGCACCTGTAGCGAGAAGTTCCTCGGTGCGCTCGGCGTTGATGCGCTTGCCGACGGTCTCTTCCATCCACATTCTTCCACCGCCGGCGCCGCAGCAGAGTGCCTTGCTGCGCGTGCGGGGCGGCTCTACGAGTGTCATCATCGGCAGCGAACGTCGCAGTGTCTCGCGCGGTGCCTCGTACACGTCATTGTAGCGGCCAAGGTAGCAGGAATCGTGATATGCCACGGTCAGCTGCTTGCCCTCGCCGTTGAGCGGAAGGCGGTTCTCCTCCAGCAGCTTCTCGATGTAAGTCGAGTGGTGGATGACTTCATAATTGCCGCCAAGCTGCGGATATTCGTTACCGATCTGATGGAAGCAGTGCGGACAGTTGGTTACGATCGTCTCGACGCCGTAGCGGTCCAGCGTCTCGATGTTGTCACGCGCCAGCAGCTGGTACAGATACTCGTTCCCCATGCGGCGCGCAGGATCACCGTTGCACTTCTCTTCCTGACCGAGAATCGCGAAACGCACGTGTGCCGCCTGAAGCACTCGGGCAAACGCGACCGCGATCTTCTTCGCGCGATCGTCGAACGACCCCATGCATCCGACCCAGAAGAGCACCTCCGGGCGTTCGCCGCGCTCTATCATCTCGGCCATCGTGGGGATGTCCATTCCTTCCGCCCACTTGCCTCTGTCTCCTGGATTGAACGCCCACGGCGATCCGTTGCGCTCCATCGACTCGAACGCCGGCTGAATCTCCGGCGGAAAACGCGATTCCATCAACACCAGGTTGCGCCGAAGCTCGTTGATGATGTCGAGCTGGTCGATCGATACCGGGCACTCCTGAACGCATGCACGGCAGCTGGTGCACGCCCACAACTCCTCTTCCGTGATGTAGTTGTCCAGCAGCGTATTCTGCAGAGTAGCCGTGACGGTCGCGTCTCCTGCATCGCCGCCCTCTCCAGCGACGAGCTGCGGATGCTCGAATTCGCCGAAATCACCCGTCGCAAGCGGCGCAAGCTCCATTAGGCGCTGACGCGTGTTGATCATGATCTTGCGCGGGCTCAACAGCTTGCCCGTGATGTGTGCCGGACATACAGCCGTGCAGCGCCCGCACTCCGTGCAGGAATAGCTGTCCAGCAGGTTCTTCCATCCAAGCTGCGTCACGTCCGAAGCGCCGAACTGCTCGACACCCTCGGCTTCCAGATCCATGTAGCTCATCGCTCCCTTCACACCGGGTCCACTCGTGTTGGACAGGTAGGTGTTGGGCAGCGACGTGAGAACGTGAAGATGTTTGGAGTACGGCAGATAATTCAGAAAGATCAGAATAAGTAGCGCGTGGAACCACCAGCTCGTCGCGCGGCCAGCTTCCAGGCCCCACGTGGGCAGCCCGGTGAGCGCGTGCGACAGCGCAAGCGAGATCGGTTGAAACACCGTGCCGGTACCGGGATGCAGCGCGAACTCGAACGCACCCAGCGACAGCAGGCTCACCATCAGCGCGCCGATCATCGATAGGATCAGGATCGCGTCGCCCGAGTGAACCTTGTCGCCCTGAAGCCTTGCAGGCTTGACGACTATGCGTCGATACAGCAGCACCGTAACGGCCGCGAGCACCAGCAGCGCAAATAATTCCTGCGACAGGGTGTACAGCGCGTAGATGGGCGCTGGCAGGATCATCGCGTAACTGAAACCGGGGAACAGCCCGCTGATTATTATCTCGGCGGTGCCGATCGTCAGCACCACGAAGCCCCAGAACACCGACGCGTGCAGCGAGCCGGCAACTGGATCGCGCAGGATCTTTGTCTGACCGAATCCGATCAGGAAGAGATTACGGATCCTTGTGGCAGGATTATCGCTGCGGTCGTCCGGACGGCCGATCGTGCGCATGTACCGTACGAGGCGCTGCGCGTTGTAGGAAAAGAACGCCAGCGCGACCACCACCACGAATATGAATACGCCGCGTCCAATGGTCATCGCGCGAGCCTCCTCGGTGCGTTCGGCTTGTTACGGTTCACCCGCGGGCCCTGGCCTCCTTGACCGCTGCTGTGAGCGCGGGAACGACCTCGAAGAGGTCACCGACGATTCCGTAATCGGCGATCTTGAAGATCGGTGCTTCCTTGTCCTTGTTGATCGCGACGATCGTCCTGGATGTGCGCATTCCCGCGAGATGCTGGATCGCGCCCGATATGCCGACTGCGACATACAGATCCGGACTTACCAGTCTCCCCGTCTGCCCGATCTGATCGCTGTGTGGACGCCAGCCCTCGTCGGTCACGACACGCGTCGCACCGACCGCAGCATTACCGAAAGCGGCTGCAAGCTCTTCCACCAGATGGAAATTCTCGGGTCCCTTGAGTCCGCGACCGCCGCTGACGATTACCGGCGCCTCGCCAAGATCCAGTTTCGTGCCACCACCGAGCTTTACTTCCTTCACCACCACACGCGATGCGTCAGGATCACCGACCGGAGCGGCGTGCTGAATCGTTCCGGCGCGCGGACTCTCCACCGGAGTGAACATGTTCGCCCGTATCGCCACCAGCGCGGGATTGGATGCGATCTTCACCGTCGCGAGCACCTTGCCGATGTTCACCGGATGCTTCACGATTACCGCGTCACCATCCAGCTTGATGTCCGTAACATCGGTGACGAGGCCCACGCCGAGCTTCGCCGCGACGCGCGGTGCGAGATCGCTACCGAGCGCGGACGTTGGAAAGATCGCGACGCGATATCCGCCAGTGCGTACGCGCTCGGCGACGATCGCTGCGACAGCTTCCGGATTGTACTTCGCGAATGCGGCATGCTCGGCGACAACCACCTCGTCCGCTCCGTACTTCGCGAGTTGCGCCGCGCAGTGCTCGATACCCGTCGCACCGGCGACGAACGCGTGTACCTGACCACCAGTGGCGTCGGCTACCGAACGTGCCGCGGTTACGGCCTCGAGCGCTATCTTGCGAAGCTCGCCGTTACGGGTCTCCGCAAATGCAAATACGTTTGCCATGATTATAGAACCTTCGCTTCAGTCTGGAGCAGTCTCACGAGCTCCGGTACGGCCGCGACGCCTTCGCCGATGATGCGTCCTGGCGCGCGCTCAGGGGGTAGTTCCATCTGCGTCACAGTGACGGTCTGCACACCCAGCTGTGCTGGCTTTACTTCGAGCGGCTTTTTCTTTGCGGCCATGATCCCCTTGAGCGCGGGATAGCGCGCAATGTTCAATCCCTGATCGATCGTCAGAACTGCCGGCAATGGAAAGTCGACGAACTCCTGCCCGCCCTCGATCTCGCGCTTGGCAGATCCCGTCCGTCCGGATATTTCCAGTTTGGAGATCGCCGTGACCAGAGGCAGTCCCAACAGCTCGCCAACCATGGCACCCACGACCCCATTGGACGAATCAGCCGATTGCTTGCCGAACAGAATCAGATCATAACCGCCATCCTTGAGCTCCGCCGCCAGCGCACGTGCAATCGCCAGCCCATCGAACGGAATGTGGTCGGCCTTGAGCTCCACGCCGCGGTCGGCACCCATCGCGAGCGCCTTGCGGATCGTCTCCTGAACCGCATCGGTCCCCAGCGAAACAATGACCACTTCGGTGGCGGCGTCCCGGTCCTTGATCTGTAGAGCCGCCTCGACCGCCCACGAGTCGAAGTCGTTCATGTCGAACTTGAGGCCGCCCTCGTCCACCGCGTTTCCGATAGCGGCAATCTTGAAGCGAACGTCCATGTCCGGGACGCGCTTGATGCACACGGCAATTTTCACCGCGGATATTCTCCTGGATGAATCGGTATTGAAGATCTTTCCACCGCATGGCCCGTAAGGACCTGACTTAATGTAACGGGCACGGACGGCAGTCGGGGAGCCTGGCTATCCCTCCGCAACCGGGTTCCGTCCGGCGCCAGGGCTGGATGCACCAGAGCCCCGCGAATCGGTTGATTCGCGGGGCTCTGGTGCGCCACTATGGATGAGCCAGGTCAGGCTCCCGTTTTATTGATGTTCGGGTTGTTGTTCCTCTCCACGTCTGGCAGTGGCAGGCACATCTCGGTGCCGTACGTTCCGCCATGCAAGTAGGCGACGCCAGCGGCCGGAACCTGTGGAAGGTTGAGCCGTCGGATGTCGTAGGCGCGCGTTCCCTGGAGGAACAGCTCGCGGGATCGTTCGTCAATCACCTGGTTCTTGATCGCCGTCGCATCTGTGCTCTGGAATGCGCCGGGCAGCCCCGCCGCGATCCGAAGCTTGTTGATGATGTTGACTGCGACCTGCCCTCCCTCCGCTTCGGCGATGATCAGCTGCGCCTCCTCGTAGCTGCCGATGCGAATCGGCGCATCGCCCGCGCGATACTTGTTGCTCACGATCAACGGCGTATGATTGTCCGCCCCATTCTTCCCCGTGGTTGAATCCGCGATGCGGGTATCAGGCACCGTACCACCACTCGCCGTCGGAACCGTCAGACCGATGAACTGTGGCGTCACCGAGGCAAGTTTGGAGTTGAATTGAGCGTATACTCGGTTCGTCCGCACGCTGCTTGCGATGTCAGCCGTCGCATTGTAAACGAATCCGGGCGGCACCTGCTTGGCATCGACATCCGCACCGGTCAGGTTTCCCTGATCCAACCGCGCGCGTGCACGACCCATATACGCGAGCGCGGTGAGCGTCGGATCATTGGCAGCTTGAGCCGCAGTGAGGCCGTCGCTGAACTTCTGCTCCGCCTGCGCAAGTACCTCGAGCGACGTAAGCTCCGGCCCGCGATCGATCGCCGCGCTGCAGAACAGCTCGCCAAGCATGATCCGATCGTAGCCAGCGTAGATAAGCGCCTTCGCCAGGAGATCCTGGCGACCAGGTACCTGTTGATCCGTCCAGGACTTCAGCAGCGCTGACACCGTGTCAGCCGTGTAACGCGCGGTCGAGATCGGCGTGTAAACGCCGGGAGTAGTGTTGTCGCACGTGTTCGTCGAGTATGCGCCGTCGCTCGTCTGTACATCCCGCCTATCGTACGGCCAACGCGACGCGGTAATCCCGACGTCCACGAGCTCATCGCTCAGGAGTCCGCCGACGGCGACGAAAGCGCCGTAACCGCACTCGAAATTTCCAACCGTGCTGTTCACAAGTAATGTCGCGAACGCCGGGTCTTGAAGCGATTTCGCGTCGATCTTGTCCGGCGCAGTAACGTGCAGCGCGTCATTGATCGAGTTGCAGGCAATGAACGTCGCTGATACCACAGCGACTGCCAACAACCCCGCGATCGATCGCGCGTCCCGCCGCAAGCGGCGAATATTTATCGTCGTCATTGTCAGAAGGTAAGGTTGAGGGTGGTCGTGTACTGACGGAGCTGTGGCAGCACAGCCTGATCCCATTGGCCTGCTCCACGCGAGCCGCCCTGGAACGAAGCCTCCGGATCGAGCCCCGGGTACTTGGTCCACGTATGCAGGTTGCGGCCTGCCACCGTCAACGAAGCTCCCCCGACTCGAAGGTCCCTGACCAGCGACTGCGGCAGCGTCCACGTGAGCGAGAGTTCGCGCAACTTCGCGAAGCTCGCATCCTGAATCACGCCACTCGGCGCATTTGTGCCGAGCGCGTACGCACCTACGAGCGCCGGTGAGAATTCAGTTGGGTAGAAATTAGCACGGCACAGTCCGAAGATCTGGCAGCGCACGCGCTCATCACCGTTGAGTTTCTTGAATCCAGTCTTGTAGTCGACAAGCGCAGATGCCCGGAAATTCGTCAGGAACCGAACCGAGGTATTCACCGAGCCCTCTACCTTTGGAATCGTGCGCCCGAGATAGACATTCGGAGCACTCGCGCACGCGATCGTACCACCCTTCCCGTCGGAGCAGAGAATGTTCGACACCTTTCCGGTAGTCGGATCCACCGTCGACGTTATGACGTTTCTCGCGAACCACGAGAATAATGGATAGCCGAGCCGGTTCTGGATGTAGGTGGACGCCTGCAGGAACTGGTTCCCGCCGAGGTTGTCGACCTTGGAGTCATTGGTCGCCATGTTCCACGTGATGTCCCACGAGGCAGTCTTGGTCTGAATCGGAGTTCCGCGCAGAGACAGTTCCATACCGTGACGGAGAATGCGACCGGCGTTGATGTACTGCGAGTTCAACCCGAAGCCAGTCGACGGCGCCACCGGAACCTGCAATATCTCGTTCTTGGTGCCGCCCGTGTAGTACGTGAACTCGACTCCTGCACGATCGTGCAGGAACCCGGCATCGAACCCAAGCTCGGTCTCGTAGCCGCGCTCGGGCTGCAGATCCGGATTTCCAATCGTGCTCGGCGACACACCCGTAGGTGTGGTCGTGTACGACTGGATGCTCACGAACAACGGTGGCGCCTCGCCCGACTGCCCGTACGCAGCACGCAGCTTGAGCGCCGACACGAACGGAACCTTGAAGAACGGCTCGTCACTCAACACCCACGATGCGCTGAAGTGCGGATACACGACGTTCTTGAAGTTCTTTCCGAACGAGCTGTTCTGATCTGACCGCACACCGGCCGAAAGGAAGAAAAGATCGTTCCACGCGAGTTCTTCCTGCCCGAGGATGCCGAGCGAGTTGTTGTCACGCGTGTATTCATATGCGTCCTTACCCGTCGTCGTCGAGCTGAGCGCCGAGAGGCCAGGTGCCGGAAAGTCGCTCCCCGATCCGCCGGCGTACCTCGCGTTGCGAAGGTACATGTCACCGCCGATCGTCGTGTTCGACATCAACGACGATGTGATCGGCGCCTTCACCGTCGCATGGTAGCTCGTCGTCGTGATCGTATTATCGCGGAAGTCGACGGCCTTGTACCCCGAGTCCGCATCCGTCCCGAAGAAATACGATAGATCGTGATGCACCGTAGCGAGGTTGTCGTTCTGTTCGTGCGCGTAATCGGTGCCGACCGTGAGCTGCTGCGTGAACCACTTCGCCGGAGTGTGCGATATCTGAACGCTCCCCGTGAAGCGGTTGTATAGCTGATCGAAGTAGTACTCCTCGTAATACGCTTCTGGAATTCCGCTGTCGAACCCTGCATTCGGCAATCCGAGCGTCGCCGGAGTCGAGTAGAAGCCGGAGAACATCAGGCCACCGCAGCCAGCTTCGCAATTCAGCTTGGTAGTACCGCGTACGTAGCCGCCACTTCCGGAGATGTCGAGCGTGCTGGATGGAACCATCCGCACGTTGCCGCGCCCACCGTACTGGATCTGCGAATTCGTCGGCTCGACACCCTGATCGCTGTGTACCTGACCGCTGAGGTAGTACTGCACCGTCTGCGATCCGCCGCTCACCGCGAGCGAGCTCTCGTTGATGCGCCCGTCCCGGAAAAGCGGCTTCCCGGAATCGGCGCGGAACTGCGCGATGTTCTGGCTCACGATCGTACCGACCGGCTGTCCGGTGCACAAGGGATTCCCACTCCCCGCTGCAACCATCTTGGCGCTGCACGCAGCATAATTCGTCGGAAAACGGCCGATAACGTCGGCGAAGAACGCCTTGCCCTGCTTCGTCGTGAAATCCCAGCGCGGCTTGCCCTGCGCCCCGCGCTTGGTGATGATCTGGATGACGCCGTTCACCGCGTCAGTTCCGTACAACGCCGTCGCCGCTGCCCCACGAACTATCTCTATGCTCTGTATGTCGTCCGGGTTGATGTCGTTCCACCGCGAAGTCGTGCTCGCGCCGAATGACTGGTTGGCAGGGCCTGTGCCCTGTGAATTGTCGATTCGTACACCATCGACGTAGATGAGTGGATCGTTCGATAGAGATAGACTCGATCCGCCGCGAATTCGAACCGTCGCGCCCGAACCCACGGCGCCTGAGTTCTCGAGGATCGTGACGCCCGGAGCTCGCCCATTGATCAGCCCTTGCATGTCCTGAACAGGCGCTGTCTTGACGATGTCCGCTGCCTGAATCTGCGCGACGGATACACCAACGGATCGCTTGGAAACCGCGCCCGGCGTTCCCGTCACGACCATGCTGTTCAGCTCGACCGCGCGCTCCCTCATGCGCAGCACCAGGTCAGTCGCGCCCACACGCACGCGCTGCGTCAGCGGCGCAAATCCGATCCGTCGAAGAGTCAGCGTCACGCTGTCGCCGCTGAGTTGCATAATCCGGAACCGTCCCGAAACATCGGTCGACGCGCCACGTGTGCCAGACAGGATCTGCACGCCCGATATGGGAGTGCCACTCCCTTCCGTCACCACCGTGCCACCTACCGTACCTGCCTGCCCAAAAACAAGTTGCGGGGCAAGCACCGCGCAAAACGCGATACAGCCCCGCACCATCCAGCCTCTGGCGATTCGATTTGACCATGAAGTCACGTCGCTCGCATCGAAACGCAATCCCATTTACCCTCCCGCATTGGTAATTTGGTGGCGCAACGCGCAACACCAATGCGCGCGCAAATACTCTATCGCAGCACGCAACAACATGCACTACGCTCCCGCCCTGCGCCAGTGTGTATTGTTACGGCAAAAGGCCCCTTTACCGGGGTAAAAGGGCCTTTCCGCGAGGTTAATGGTTTCTTAGTGCGCCACTACTCGAACGCCGATAGCCCCGTCACCGCCTGTCCAATGATCAACGTGTGAATGTCGTGGGTGCCTTCGTACGTGTACACGCTCTCGAGATTCTCCATGTGTCGCATCGCGCCGTACTCCGCGAGGATCCCGTTGCCACCCAACAGTCGCCGAGCCTCACGCGCGATGTCACACGCAACGTTCACGTTGTTGCGTTTCGCAAGCGAAACCTGTTGCGGCGTGAGCCGCCCCGCATCCTTGAGTCGCCCGAGATGGAGCGCGAGCAATCGACCCTTCGCGATCTCCGTCACCATCTCGGCAAGCCGCGCCTGCTGCAACTGGAAGCCACCTATCGCGCGACCGAACATCACTCTGTTGCCCGCGTACGATAGCGCTTCTTCAAAACAGTACATCGCAGCGCCGATCGCACCCCACGCGATTCCATATCGTGCCTGAGTCAGGCACATGAGCGGACTCTTGAGTCCACCGGACCTGGGAAGCAATGCATCACCAGGCACGTGCACATCCTGCAGCGACAGCTCCGACGTGTCCGACGCGCGCAACGAAAGCTTGCCCTTCTGATTCTTCGCGCTGAATCCGGGCGTCGATGTCGGCACCACGAATCCGCGAATCGAATGTCCATCGTCGTCGCCATCTTCGGTCTTGGCCCAGATGATCGCGACGTGCGCGGTGGATCCGTTCGTGATCCACATCTTCGCGCCATTGATGATCCAGCTCCCGTCTGACTGCTCGCGCGCGCGCGTTATCATCCCCGCCGGATTCGATCCATAATCCGGCTCGGTCAGCCCAAAGCACCCGATCGTCTCGGCCTTTGCCATCGACGGAAGCAGCCTTGATTTCTGCTCGTCGGAACCGAACGCGAATATCGGATACATCACCAGCGCGCCCTGCACCGATGCGAATGACCGTACGCCTGAATCGCCACGCTCGAGCTCCTGCATGATCAGCCCATAGGCGACGTTGTTCAGTCCGGCACAGCCGTACTGCTCCGGCAGATTGGCGCCGAGCACGCCGAGCTCCGCCATTCCGGCGATGAGCTCCTTCGGAAAACGCCCTTCTACATAGGCGTCGCCGATGATGGGAAGGACTCTATCATCGACGAACGCGCGGACGGAGTCCCGTACCGCGCGTTCCTCTTCTGATAGAAAGGAGTCGATGTCACAGAGATCGAGAGGGTTCGTAGGCATCCCGAAAGATACCGCGACACCACCGTTTCCCGCACCCGGTTGGACCGCGCGCCCAGCCCCCCTCTAGTGCTTGCTCCGCTTCCCTGCTCGCGCCGCCAGCCGCGGCTGTGCTCCTCCACCCGCCGGACGAGTCGCCCTCGCGCTGATGCCGACTTCGATCGCCTTCTCGCGGAACGCCTGACCGTGATCCAGCGCCATGCCGTTCTCATCCTGCCACTGGTGCACCATCTCGTGCACCAGCGTGTGCAGCACGTCGTCCCACGAATCCCGCTCGATGTGGCGCAGCGACATCGCGATCTCGGCCGGCTGCCCTCCGCCCGCAACCATATAGTGGCCCAGCCGGTTCTTCATCCGTCGCGATAGACGGATCTTCACCCGGCCGAGCTTCGCATCGAACAGCGCAGCATTGTACCCCGCGTGCTCGATCTGAAGCGCGCTGATCATTGCGGCGTCATCCGCGCGCGATCCGCTCGACCGTCGCTTGCGATGGATCCGCACGACGTCCGGACGCGGCGGCGCAGGGCGCGCGATTTCCATTCGCGGCTCCTCCACCACGGCCGCACTGAACAGCTCGCACTGCATCCACAACTGCCGCAACCGCTCCAGCTTGAGCCTGCCGCTCAACGTTCGAAGCAGCGCTGCGGTCCTGGAATGAACTCTCCTTCTCCGTCCCATATGAATGTCACAACCGTGATGCTTTGAGGTTCTATAGTGATGACGTTGTACGACGATGGACGCCCGCCCCGCGAACGGTTCGATACCGTCCCCGCAGTCGATACGACCACGCCCTTACGTGGATGCTCGATGAAGTTCACCGCTTCCTGATGATCGTGGCCGCACAGCACCAGCTCCACGCCCATCTCCGCGAACTTGTTCAGGATGCGCGGCGTGTGCTTTAGGCCGTACCGTTGCGACAGCTCGCCCGCAACCGGGTTGTGATGCATGACTACGACCTTCGCGGCGCCAGGCGGCGCATGCTCGAACCTGTCTCTCGCCTTGCCGATCTGCGCCGGCGTAAGGTCGCCGATTATCGAGATGTCGCGCGGGTTGAGAGTCAGAGTGCGCGCCGTCACCCCGTGCGCTGTGTTCAGTCCAACGAAGTACGCCCCGTCGATCCGGAGCGTCGGTTCGAGATCCCCCGAGATGTACTGACGGTAATTTGCATAGACTTTTGTTTCATCGCCGATGCCGACCGGCGCAAACCACCACGCAACGTCATGATTCCCCGGGACGGTGATTACCGGGCAGAATTTCCGCGCATCCCTCAGAAATACAGCCGCACGCTGAAATTCCCCTGCCCTCGCCCGCTGCGAAAAATCGCCCGATGCCGCTACGGCGTCGAACGAACGTTCGGAAATCGCGCGCTCAATTGCGTCGATCTGCTCCAGCACCGCCGGCCGGCCGAAATGCAGATCCGAAACGTGCAGAATCGTCGTCATCCCGGCGCCAGCGACCTAATTGACTGGTGACGCGATCAGATCTGCCAGGCGCGATGCTAGATCGGCCGCGATCGCCGGCGAGAACTTCGTCATCTCCGCTCCAGCAAGATCGCCGGACCACTGCACCTGCGACCGGCGCGCATCGATGATGACAAGGTGTAGCATCGCATGACCGACACCTTTCGACCCCACGAACCGCATCTCTACCGGGAACAGCACATAACGAGCGTCCGTTAATGCGATAAGCGCGCGCAGTTGCGACGCCAACGGCTCCCGGAGCTGCCACTCGGCCGCCTTCTGCCCCGAGCGAACCTCCTCGGCCGCCAGCGACGTGGGATCGGGAGCGTAGCCCTGATTTCGCGCAACTGATCGGATCAGATCCGGCGCCATCGTCCAGTGCCGCTTGAGCCCCCGCTGCGTCAGTGCGAACGCGATCTCGTCATCCACCGTATGCAGGTAGGCCCGCGACGGTGGCGCCTGCTGAGACCAGCCGAGTGAATCGGCGAACGTCAGATACTGCACCGGGAGGACCAGCATCTGCTCGGAGGCGAGTCGCTCCAGGGGACGTTGCTGCGGAGGTGGCGTGCCGCCCCGCGCCGCCTGAGCAGACAGCGGTGATGCGCATAGCATCGCAGCAAGCGTAGTGAGGGCTAGCTTCATTGCAGAAAAGTTAACCTGAGATCATTTTCACCGCGCCTCCAATTCACGCCGGATCAGCCCAATAAATGCGCAACTCCGCCCGATCGCTCTTCACCCTCGCATTCGCGATTCCCGCCGCACTCGCAAGCCAGGCGCCCACATCGGCTCCCGCATCATCCCCGGCCACCCAGTTCGACTTTTCGATCAGGAACATCATGCGCGGGCCGGAGCTTTACGGCACGCCACCAACCGATGTCAACTGGTCAACCGACAGTCGCTGGATCTATTTCAACTGGGTCGCGCCAGGTAGCAGTTGGCGCACTCAGCCCGCCACATACCGCGTCCGCGCTGTCGATGGTGCCAGCCCCGAGAAACTCACGCTGGCACAGCGTGACTCTGCGGGACCGTACACCGCGCACGCAGTCGTATCCGCTGATCGACACTACGGCGCAATAGAGTTCGGCGGCGATATCTATCTCATGGACTACCGCACTCACACTATGCGGCGACTGACACATACGCCGGCGCGCGAATCCAATCCGATCCTGAGCACTGATTCCAAGCGCATGTACTTCGTACGCGATGGCAACGCATTCTCGATCGATCTCCCCTCAGGTCTCACGACGCAACTGACCGATCTCAGAACCGGCACCGCGCCCAAAGATACCACGGCACCGACGACGCCACAGCGCAAACGGCTCGCACAGCAACAGCGTGACTTGTTCAACGTGATTCGCGAACAGACCGCGGACGACAGTATTGCAAAGGCCGAGCGGCGCCGCGTCGATTCGTTGAGAAACCCGGAGCCAGTGTACGTCGGAAGCGATCGCTCGATCCAGTCGCTGACCGTGGCACCCGACGGACGTGGCGTGCTGGTAATGCTGCGTACGCCCGCCAAGAGTAGGCCTGTCGAAATTCCCTACTGGGTTACGGAGAGCGGGTATACGGAGCCACGCAAGGGACGCACCGTCGTCGGCGACGGCCAGACGCGCGTCGAGATGATGTATCTCTCGCTGCCCAGCGCAAAGCTCACCAGGCTGCGTCTCTTCGCCAATGATTCGCTCGCGAGTTTCGTTGTCGTCAACGGGTGGAATGCGAACGGAACCGACGTGCTGTTATCGGCATTCAGACCCGACAACAAGCAACGCGTTCGCTATACCCTCTCATCCACGGATACGACCTTGCACGCAGTCGAGACTCTGGACGACACCGCCTGGGTGGGCGGTCCGTGCAGTGCGTGCGCCGGCTGGTACGACGGCGGCCGTCGTGTCTGGTACGTCTCCGAAGCGACTGGCTACGCACACCTGTACACAGCCGCCGCACACGGCGGCGATGTGCATCAGCTCACCGCCGGCAAGTGGGAAGTCCGCGACGTCTCGCTGTCACCCGACGGCAGCACGTTCGATCTCATCACAAACGATCCATCACCATTCGACGAGCACCTCTTTTCCCTTCCTGTAACCGGCGGCACGCTCACACGCATAACGACGACACCGGGACGCCACGCGGCCGTAGTGTCGCCGGATCGCAAACTGGTCGCCGACGTTTACTCGTACGTGAATCGTCCGCCCGACCTGTATCTGATGTCGAACAGGGCCAACGCACCAGAGCATCAGCTGACCGTCTCGCCCGCCGCCGAATTTCTCTCGCAGAAGTGGTTCGCACCACCTATCGTGATGGTTCCTGCATCCGACGGAGCCAGCGTACCAGCGCACGTGTACCGACCGGAAGATTTTGGCGTGAAACCCAATGGCGCAGCGGTGATATTCGTGCACGGTGCGGGTTACCTCCACAACGTCGGTAACTTCTGGTCGGAATACCCGCGCGAATATCTGTTCAACATGTTCCTCGCGCGCCACGGCTACGTTGTGATGGACGCCGACTATCGCGCGTCGGACGGCTATGGTCGCGACTGGCGCACCGCGATCTACCGACACATGGGCGGCCGCGATCTTCAGGATGAAGTCGACGTCTCCAGGTACATCACCGCAACGTATGGTATTCCGGCGAAGCGCATTGGCATATACGGCGGGAGCTACGGCGGTTTCATGACGCTCATGGCGCTCTTCACCGCGCCGGATTATTTCGGCGCCGGCGCTGGACTCCGTAGCGTCACCGACTGGGCGCACTACAACAACGGCTACACCTCGGCGATCCTCAACCTCCCGCAAAACGACACGCTCGCCTACCGTCAGTCGTCCCCAATCTATTTCGCCGAGGGGCTCCGCGCTCCGTTGCTCATGGCACACGGAATGGTCGACACCAACGTCAACTACGAGGATATCGTCCGCCTCACGCAGCGCCTCATCGAGCTTGGCAAGACCGACTGGGAGCTCGCGTCGTATCCGGTCGAGAGCCACTCATTCCTGCGCCCCGATTCATGGACCGACGAGTACACACGCATCTTCAAGCTGTTCGAGCGCACGATCGCCCAGCCGTCTACTTCGACGGTGCACTGACGACAGGGTTCACGAACACGATCCCCAGCGAAGCGATGAACGCCAGCGCCGCACCCAGCGCGAATGCAGCGGGTGCGCCTGCGCGGTCCCACACCGCGCCGAATATCAGCGACGCGGGAAGCGCGCCGATGCCGATCGCGAGATTGTACCAGCCAAGTGCTGTGCCCTTTCGCTGTGACGGCACCATGTCCACCACCATTGCCTTCTCTGTACCTTCCGTCATGCCATAGTACACGCCGTAGACCGCGAACAGCACCCACGCCTGCCACGCCGAGTGCGCCAGGCCAAACGCGAGATAAACGGCCGCGTACAGCAGCCATCCCCCGATGATCAGTGGCTTGCGCCCGATCCTGTCCGACAGCCCGCCGCCATGCGTTCCAGTCGTCGATTTGATGAAGTTGAGCAACGCCCATAGCACCGGCGCCAGCGCGATCGGTACCCCCAATTGACTCGCACGCAGTAGCAGGAACGCATCGGTCGAGTTGCCGAGCGTGAAGGTGAAGACGACTGCGAGATAACCCCAGAATCGCGACGGAAGATCGGCGCCGAACATGTGCGGCCGATCGGAATGCGTGACCGGGTGCGGAACGTCGCGCACGAACACCCACAACACCAGCACCGCGAGCGCGCCCGGAATCGCGGTCAGCCAGAAGACCGTTCGCAAGGGCGTGTGCCATTCATACAGCACGCCGAACGCAACGAGCGGCCCGACCACCGCACCGGCATTGTCGGCAGCCGCGTGAAATCCGAACGCACGGCCGCGAATCGATGGATCGACCGACTCGGCGATCAAAGCATCGCGCGGAGTGGAGCGTATTCCCTTGCCGATCCGATCGGTAACGCGAATCCCCAGCACCTGCGCCGCGGTGTGCGTCGCGGCTGTGAACGGTCGTATGACGGACGCTATCACGTAGCCGGCGAGCACCAATCCCTTGCGTGACTGAACACGGTCCGACCACCAGCCGCTCGCCAATTTCAACAGTGCCGCTACGGACTCCGCAGCGCCCTCGATGACCCCGATGAAGCTCGCGCTCGCTCCGAGCACGGAAGCAAGAAACACGGGCAGAAGTGGGTACATCATCTCCGACGCGACGTCGGTGAAGAAACTCACCGTGCCGAGGGCGATGACGTTGCGTCCAAGCTTCTGCCGTTCAGCCATCAGCCTGCACCGGTCATGTTAGGAACGACAAGGGGAGAGCGGCTGCTCTCCCCGTAACTCGCCGGCAGAAAAGCCACGACTAGTTATGGCCGCCGCGCGGACTCACCCTGACCTCCGAGTGATCACCGATCGTGATCTCTCCGGAGACGCCATCGACGACGGTGTGATGGCCCACCAGCGAATTCGTGAGCGTCGACCTTTTTATGCTGGCGTACGTCTCGATGATCGTATCGGAAAGCGTCGAGCCGTCAACCGTCGTTCCCTCGCCGATCGATACGTTCGGTCCCACGATCGAATTGCGAATCGTGACGCCGGTTTCGACATACACAGGATCCAGGATGGTCGAGTTCTCGACCGATTGCGGCGACCGCGCGCGTCCCCTCTCCAGCATCGCACGGTTGGTCGCGAGCAGCGTGTCGATCTTCCCGGCGTCGTACCAGCCTGCAACATCGACCACACGTATCTTGGCGCCGTGATCGATCATGTACTGGAACGCGTCGGTGAGATACCACTCGCCGTTGTGTGCCGGTTGCGTGAGCACGTGCGCGATCCCCTCATACAGCAGCTGCCAGTTCCTGATGTAGTAGAGCCCGATGTTGGCGCGCTTTGAGATCGGCGTCGTCGGCTTCTCGACGATCTTCGTCATGAAGCCGGACTCGTCCGTCACCACCACACCAAATCGCTGATAATCCTCGACTTCCTTCGTCCAGATTATTCCATCGGCGTCGGACGACTCGATGATCGAGAGATCGGCATCGAAGATCGTGTCGACAAAGATGATCAGCACCGGCTGGTCCACGTAATCGCGCGCGAGCGCAACCGCGCCGGCGGTGCCGTCCTGCACCTTCTGGTCGATGAACGCTGACGGAATGTCGGTCGATGTGCGCGCGAACTCCTCGACCTTTTCCTTGAGATGTCCCGTGATGTAGATGATCTGCTCGACGTTCGGCAGTGTCTTCACGTCGTCGAGCACGTATTGCATCACCGGCTTGCCCGCGACGCGCAGCATCGGCTTGGGCGTCACATACGTATGCGGACGAAGCCGCGTTCCCTTCCCCGCAAGCGGGATGATAACTTTCACTCGGCCACCTCAGTCAGTAAGGGCAGGCCCCCGTGCCTGCCCTCAGTACGACCACGATCTGTATCGTCCAGCGCGTACGGGGAGGCCCCCGTGCCTGCCCACAGTACCTCGGCCTCTACGGCGCCTTCGTTCCCTCTCGTCCGTACCGATCCTTCAATCTTACCACATCGTCGAGATGCGGTGTCGATGCCTCCAGCACGTCGCAATCCGTCACGGCTTCCATCTGATGCACCGTCCCGGGCTCGTTTCTGAACGACTCCCCCGCCGTGAGTGAGATCTCCTTCAACTCCGCATCGGCACTGTCTCCGACACGATAGATCATCTCACCGCTCAGCAGAAAGATCGTTTCGTCCTTCTGCTCATGATACTGCACCGATAATGCCTGGCCAGCCTTGATGTGAAGGATCTTGCCGACGTACAGCGGTGTGTGCGCCCAGATCACCTCGTGACCCCAGGGCTTTTCCACGTACCTGACCTCGCGCTTGCCGCTCATCGCAAGTTATGGGGAAATGCGCATGCGCGTCGCCAGCTTGCTCAGCCGGCGACTCACCGAACCGTCCATCACCGTGTTGCCAACCTTGACGATGATCCCGCCCATGATCGATGGATCCACCGATATCCGCGGCATCACCCTGCTGCCCAGCACGCGCGAAAGCTGCGCGCCGATGTTCGCAGTCTCTTCGTCAGTTGCGGGCCGCGCAAGCGTGACCTCCGCGTGCACCCGTCCCTCCTGCTGGTCCAGCAGGTTCGCATACTCGGTCGCGATCTCGGGAATCATCATCTGACGACGATTGTGCACCATCGTCTGAAGAAAGCGGAGGAACACACGCGGCACACGATCACCGAACGCCCGCGACAGGATCTCGTTCTTGCGCTCGTACGAAACGCGCGGGGACTCGAGAAACAGCTTCACGGTCGCATCCTGAGCGATCGCGTTGGCGACGTCACGGATCATGACGCCAAACCCTTCCCGGTTCTCAGCCTTGGTCGCCAACGCCAACAGTGCCTCGGCGTAATTGCGCGATACCGGGTTGGAGCGCTCCTGCATCAGACGCCCGCCCTGGGAGCGGCCGTCGAGCTCGGAATCGAGGCGAGAAAGCTCTCGACCAGTTGGCGGTTGGACTGGTCGTCCAAATTCTTTCCGATGACGCGCGATGCGCCAGCAATCGCAAGATCGATCGCTTCGAGACGCAGATCCGCGATCGCACGGTCACGCTCCGCGACGATCTCACGCCGCGCGCGATCCAGCAGCTCGCCAGTCTCGCCATGCGCATGCTCGATTATGGTCCCGCGCACCTGCTCCGCCGCGGCACGCGCATCGGCAATGATCTTCTGCGCCTCGTCCCGCGCAGCAGCAATCTGCTCGCGCTGGTCCTGCAGGAGACGATTCGCGTCGTCGCGATCGCGCTGAGCAGCGTCGATGGCGTCCGAAAGCGCCTTCTCCCGCTCCTCGACCGCCTTGGTGATCGGCTTGAACGCGTACTTCGAGAGAACCAGCAACAACACGATGAAGATCACCAGCGTCCAGACCATCACTCCGCCGTTTGGCGAGAGCAGGCCGCCCGAGGGAGCCTCGGCCGTGTGTTGAACGGATTCCTGCAGAAGGAAGAAATGCATGAGTGGCACTATTCAATTCAATGAGATGTAGGGTCACGCCCCCGTGCCTGACCCGCTATGCCCAACCACGTCGAGCCCCGTAGGGTCAGGCACCGTGCCTGACCCTACTTGAAACGAACGCGCGAAAATCGCGTTAGAACGTGAACTTCTGCTGAATCACGAACGAGACGACGATCGCGAACAGTGCAACACCTTCGACCAGCGCCGCGAAGATAAGAGCCGCGGTCTGGATCTGTCCTGCACGCTCCGGCTGACGCGCCATTCCGTCCATCGCCTGTCCGCCAACCTTGCCGATACCGATGCCAGCGCCGATCACGGCGAGACCTGCACCGATACCAGCACCCATCATGCCCCACGCGCCCGCGTATTCCTTGGTCGCGCCAACCGCTGCCTGAAGCAGAGGAAACATCATTTGAACCAGCTCCGAATAAGTCGTATGACCGGATTCTCAACGCGCTCCGGCACGGCGCAACCCGTCAACGGGACCACGTCCCAACGGGATTCCCGGGTCGAGCCCGGTACAACCATATCGTCATTCCCGCAACTGCGGGAATCCATCGTTAGTGCGCCGCCGTCCTGATCTGCCCTATGAACACCGCCGACAACAGCGCGAAGATGAACGCCTGCAGCAGCGACACGAATATCTCCAGCAAAGAGATCGCAACCGCCATCGCCAGCGGAGCCGGAGCGACTATGTAGCTCTTGAACGTAAAGATCAATCCGATCAGCGCCAGCAATACAACGTGGCCCGCGGTCATGTTCGCGAAAAGTCGGATCGCCAGCGCGAACGGCTTGGTGAACTTTCCAACGATCTCGACCGGAGTCATGATGAACGTCATGAACGACTTGACCGGCACAGGCACGTCGTGCGGCCAGTAGACGATCGTGTTGATGTAGCCCGCACCCTGCTCCCGCATTCCCGCAATCTCGACCACGACGAACGTGATCAACGCCAGCGTCGCCGTGACACCGATGTTACCCGTCGCCGTCGAGCCATACGGGATGAGACCGCACAGGTTCGCGAACAGGATGAAAAAGAAGAGCGTGAGGATGAACGGCGTGAACTTGTCGCCCTTGGGTCCCACGTTCGGGATCACCACCTCGTTCCGGAGGAAGAGCACGAAAGCCTCCATTCCATTCCCGAAACCCGAGGGAGCCCGAGAGCCGCCAAAGGTCGTCCTGGCGTGTGCCCGCGCCGCCATCAGCATCGTGATGAGGCACAGCACTGCCGCGATCCCGAGCCACACCACATGCTTGGTCGGCGACATGTCGATCAGGAGCGGTCCAATATGGATCGGCGTCCAGCGTGGCAGCGCCAACTCGCACACGAAGCCCGGATGCAGGCACGGATAGTCGATCGCGTGCGCGTCCGAGATGTGCGGCGTGATGATGTCGATTGCAGGACCGGCTTGCAGCATCTATTTGGTAAGCAAGAAGGGTTCGAAGAGCGTCGTGACGAACAGAATTACCACCAGAGACAACAGCGCGGGCGCCATTTGAAGACCCAGGGCGGGGATTATCGCGAAGCCGTACACCAGTACCGCAAGCAGCCGGAGCAGCGCTCCCATCCCCCATCCAACCAGCAGCCGATCCTTTCCGAACGACCGTCCAATCAGCACCGCGAGCACCTGTACCACCACCGCCACTCCAACCGAGGTCCAGATCGCCCGACTCATCTCGCCAGTCATGATCCGCCGGCCCCCGGTCCCTTGCCCTCGCCGTCCTGTGCCGCCATGAGCTTGCGATACATGCTGTAGAAAGCTCCGCCCGCTCCCACGAAAACACCGATTATCAGCAACCACGGCCCCGTCCCGAGCCGCCCGTCCAGCCATTGACCGGCGTAGCCGAAGAGAAGTACCGAGGCCGCGAACTGAAGCCCGATTCCGGCGAAATCCGACGCCGATGGCGCACTCCCCTTGTCCCGCACGTGCCTGAAATTTAACGAGCTTGTGAAAAAAAGTTCAAGCGGTATGGCCTATATATGCACTGACCAGATGTTTAACATTCAGTTGCTCCAAATCCCGATTTGTGATCCCAGCCTAACTGCCGATACTCCATGCAGTTATCTGTTGCCGAGCGCTTGCTGTATCGTCTATCCGTTGATAACTTTGGCACTCGCGACGACCGTCCGACAACCGCCTTCCAGCGTCGCTCCTAGCATGGAAAACCGCTTCATCATCACATCCCTTTGCGCTGCCGCGCTCGTTTACGCGTGCGGACCATGGGTGCATTCGCAAACTGCAAGCTCGAGTCCCGTAACACCCTCGAACAGGTCGTTTCGCGCATCGACAGGTCACAAGGCGCCCGCAGACGTTGCAACCGAGCTCGATCTCGCACGCAACGGTTCACGTGTCGATTTCGCGCTGCGTGTGACCAACAACACCAAGAAGACCGTCGAGCTGCGCTTCCCCAATGCGCGCACGCATGACATCGCCGTTCTTGATTCCACCGGCAAGACGATCTGGCGCGCGAGCGCCGGAAGAATCTTCACTCAGACGATGCAGGCCCTCACCGTCAAATCGAGTGACACGCTTACGATGGAAGACAGTTGGGACACCAACGGCGCGCACGGCGCATACACCGCCGTCGCATTACTCGCCACCGACACGCATCCAGTCGAAAGACGCGTAGCGTTCACGCTTCCGTAACCTGAAGCAGCGCGACGTCGAGATGCTGTCGAGATGTTGATCAAACGCGTCGCACTTCTTCCAGCAGTTCTTCTCTCTGCAGCGTTGGCCTTGCTCGCAACGCAGGCGTGCGCACACAACAACATCAGCAGCGAACCGCCCGGCGTTACCTCCGAGCAGAAGATGTACGTCGCCGGAGAGTTGCGCACGTACTTGCTGCACATACCGGCACACTACGACACCATACGTAGAGCGCCGCTCGTGATAGTGTTGCACGGCCATGGCGAGAGCGCGGAGAACTTCGAGAAGTATACCGGCATGAGCGACAAGGCAGACGCCGAGGGTTTCATCGCCGTCTACCCGCAAGCACTCGGCGATCCCAGCGACTGGCACACCGCGATAGACGGTCCGTCAAAGCGTGACGACATCCGGTTCGTGCGGGGGATAATCGATTTGCTCGAGCACAGATACCGCATAGATCGCCGTCGCATCTACGCAGCCGGACACTCCAACGGCGGCATCATGACATACCGTCTCGCGTCCACGCTGTCCGACAAACTTGCCGCTGTTGGCGTTACCGCGGGCTCTATTGGAATGGTTGACGAGAAAGGCGACACGCTGCGCATCGCACCGCCGTCGCATCCCGTGTCGGTGATTCACTTTCATGGAATGCAGGACCAGGACGTGCCGTACGGCGGCGGCCCCGAATCCGACGGACCCGACAACATCGTGTCTGTCAGGAACACGATCGGCTTCTGGCTCAACGCCGATCATTGCGACGCGAAGCCCGCCTCGCGCACCGTCTCGGCCGACAGGAACGTCATCATCGACGCGTATCATCCGTGCGCCCAGGGAACCGCCGTCGAGCTCTATACCATTCTGGATGGTGCGCATCGCTGGCCCGGCGACGACATCCCGTGGTATACGTTTCCCGGTCGCGACGACTCGGACATCGTCGCCACCGACGTGATGTGGACCTTCTTCGCCGCACATCCCAAGGTCGATTGATTGTTGGGGCAGGCCCCCGTGCCCGCCCCTTCACCCCCGTAGCCCGACCCTTGCATCATGTGTCGTCATGACCCAAGCCCAACGCAAGCATCTCGAGAGCCGCCTCCTCCAGGAGCGCGACCGCATCAATCAGCTCCTTTCCCGCTACGCAGCCCAGAACGAGAACGAGGACGACCAGGACCAGGCCGGCGACCTCACCAAGATGCCCCTGCACATGGCCGACCAGGGCACCGACACCATGCAGCAGGAGCTTGATGCCGTGATGGTAGACCGCGAGTCGAAGACCCTCGCAGAGATCGACGCCGCGCTCGAGCGCATGTACAACCATCCGGAGCAATTCGGGATCTGCGAGAACACAGGCAAGGAGATTCCGTTCGCACGGCTGGATATCGTACCGTGGGCAAGGACCTGCTGACCGAGACCGGTCCGTCCAAGCACCCGGATTCGGAGGCGCCAGCCTAATTCCCTCCCAAGGCGCACCGTTAGAAAATCATCGGTTCGTTTTCGAACGATGATTCGAGTCATTATCTTCCCCGCTCCTCCTCCATGGAAGGGGCATTCTTGGTCGTCCTGCACGCTCTTGGGCAGTGCTTAATACGAACCGCGATCACCACGATCAGCCCGCGCGCGGACATGTGCTTCGCGCTCGGCTCCTATCTCACGCGCGAGCGCGGTAATCGGGTTCCACGCCGGCAGATCGAGAAGCTCTTCTGGCCTGCCACGCGCGCCGCCGACGCGTCGCACTCGCTCAGTGAGCTGATCCACAAGCTGCGCCGCAAGGGTCTGCACATCCAGCGCGACGAGTCCGCCTGCATCTGGCTTCCACGCGACGCCGCCTCGATCGATATCGATCACCTGAGCACGGAAGAGCCAGCCCGGCTCGCAGAGCGCGACCTGTCGATCCTCCCCGGATATTCACCCCGAGCCTCGTCAGCATTCAATGATTGGGTCGACGAGTGGCGTGACGACTTGCATCTGCGGCTGTTGAACATCGTGGTTGCGGGGATGACGCGCGCGAGCGCATCGGGCGACTGGCCGGTCACTCTCTCGCTTGCCAACAAGGCGCTGAAACTGGACCCGGAACATCCATCCGCGCTCCTCGCGCGTGCCCGCGCCGCCGAGCATCTGGCACGCCAGAACCGCGAGTCTCGACAGGCCGCGGTTTCCGGCTCAGCCGCAGAGCCCGCCGTAGCGCAGTTGCGTGAGAGTGCATCCGCCGCCAAATGGCCCGACCGGAGAACCGTCGCCGCAGCCAGCGATGACACGACGCTTGTTGGACGCACCGAATCCATGGAGCGACTCCAGGCGCAGGCAACCCGGACATTCAACGGAAAGGTGAGCTCCGCCTACATCTCCGCGCCGACCGGCGTCGGAAAGAGCCGCCTGATCCGTGAATTCTCCGCATGGATGCGCAACAGGAACGCCGTCACCTGCACCGTATCGTGCGGCAACCACGACGCGAAGCGGCCACTCTCGGCATTCGTGCAGGCAGTACCGCGCCTGCAAACGTTGCCGGGTGCTGCCGGATGCGCACCCAGCACGCTCGCCTGTCTCAACCGTATCACGCACACGTCGGGCGATGACGCATCGACCATGGCTTGTGACGAGACACTGTACGAGTCGACGTCGACGCGAGCCGCCGTCGTCGATCTCGTCGAAGCGATTGCGGACGAACAACCCCTGCTGCTCGTTGTCGAGGATGTACACTGGATCGACTCGGCATCGTGGGCGCTGTTGCGAACGATTGCGACTACCGCGCACGGACCCGTGATGATCGTGTGTACCTCGCGTGTGAAATGGCGGGATACCGCGTGGGGTGAACCCGACACCTTTGCCATCGAGGAGCTCTCCGCCCTCGATGCAACCGCGGCGCGCGCGCACATGTCAAATCGACTCGCGAAACGCGGCCGCAGCACGGACGACAGCTTCATCGATTGGTGCGTCCGGACTTCTGGCGGCAATCCGTACTTCATCGAGGAGCTGGTCAATTTCTGGATCGCGACCGGTGAGCAGTACACGGCCCCACCTTCACTCATCGCGCTCGTCGAGACGAGGGTCGCCAACCTCAGACCCGACGCACTCCGCGTGCTCCAGGCTGTCGCCATACTCGGCAAGAACAGTACGGTGGAATTGCTCCAGGAAGTGCTCCAGTTTCCAACGCACGTGCTGTTCTCTGCGATCGAAGCACTGAGCGAGGCCAGCATGCTCGCAATTGGAGAGGGTGCAACGGAGCGGGCCGCGTCGGTGCTCTGCCGTCACGACATTGTCCTGCGTGCCGCCACCCGCGGGCTGTCCGCCCCTGGACGTGCATTGCTCCACCACGCCGCAGCCAGCGCCCTCGAGGCAGTCGCGACCGCGACGCGCTCGGCTGAATTGTTCTGGGACTGCGCCGACCACTGGCAGAGCGCCGGCCAACCCGATCGTTCGACACTGGCCGCCGTAGCGTGTGCCCGCCATCTCCACGACATGGGGCTGGTCGACGAGGCAGTGAACCGGTGCAGCACTGCACTTCAGACGTGTCACGGTAACACCAATCGAGCAACTCTGCTCCGTGTCATGGCGCAATCTCAGTACGTGGCTCACGACTGGGAATCGTTTTGCGAAACGGTCAACCTGGTGCGGTCACTGGAAGGCACGCCCGGTATGCTCGCACCGATCCATGACGACTTGGAATTGTACCATTTGAATGCTCAGAGAAGTCTGCATCGCGATTGGCAAGCAGTACTCGAGGCATCGGTGCGGTGTGTCCGGTCGCAGACTGCGGACGCGGTTCATCGCGTCAAGGCCGCAATAATCGCGCTCAAGATCGGCACAAATCTCGGAGCAATGGGAGCGATGGATGCTGCTTACACGGAGGCAGCAGATCTGGCTCGGTCGCCCGATGTCAGCGCCATGGACCGCCTGTGTCTTACGATGATTTACAATGCGATTCGCGGGGATCCGCAAATTTGCGCGACGGCTGCCCGTGAACTTCTAGCGCTCGCCGAGCGGACGCTTGCGCCAATGCACCGACTTCCTGCGATGGTCGATTGCGCGAGCGCCTTAAGACGGTTTGGCGCCGTCGGCGAGGCTGAAGCGGCGTACGACGCTGTGTTCACCGCAGCGTCATCTCTTTCTTGCTACGATCAACTTGCGGACGCATGCCACTGGTTAATCGAGATGCATCTCGATTCCGGACGCGTCGATGTCGCTCGTCAGTGGGTGAAACGCTACTATTCTCTCCGCAGACCCGCCGCTGAGCTGCAACGGCAGCGCCACTTACGACTAGCGATCGCTCGGACGTACTTGATGCAGTCCAGATGGCAAGCAGTCGCCGATCTCATCGACCCCCCGGGCGAGGAAGCGCTCTGGTGCGACCGGGTATCGATGCTCCGAAGCAGTGCTCTTGCTGTCAAGATACGCCTCGAGATCGGGCGCAGAACGTCGCGTCGGGCCCTCGGGGACTGGATCGCCATGCTCAGCGAGTTGAATGCTTCGCTACGATCTGGAGGCGCGCAGGACTACGAGACGTTTTCTCTTTACTTGGGATATTGCCAACTGAGAAAGACGGCTAGTGCGGCAGAACTGCTTCGGCACTATGTCGACCATGAACGACGCGATACAACGCCGCTCGCAGTCGAAATCGTCGAGGAATTGGCGCGGTTGGGTATTATGCCTGCGACGCCAGACGCAGTCTCGGGACTTCCTGAGTATGTGGAAGCGACTGATGCGATGAGTATCTGAATAGCTCGTCGAATCGCCCGCTGCTGAGAAGCGCATCACAGATAGCAGGATCAAATTGCCGGCCGCGATGTTTCATCAACTCCGATCGTACGGCCGTCGCGTCCAGTGCCTTTCGATACGGCCTGTCAGATGTCATCGCGTCGATGGTATCGGCGAACATGATGATGCGCGACGCGAGGGGTATGCGATCACCAGCCAATCCATCAGGATATCCGGTCCCATCCCAGTTCTCGTGGTGGTGGCGTACGGCGGGAACAATGTCGCGCAGTTGAGACACCTTTGAGACCAGCTCCTCACTCTTGATCGGGTGCGTCTGCATCACTGCGTTCTCCTCGTCAGTGAGCCGACCAGGCTTCAGAAGAATCGGCGCGAACACCTCGTGGATCTTACCCACATCGTGCAACAGCGCGGCAATACCGACGCGCTTTGCCAACGTTGGGCGGAGTCCGATGATCTGAGCAATGACCTTCGCGTGCTCGGAAACGCGACGTGAGTGACCTGACGTGTACGGATCCCGCGCTTCAATCGCCGCGACCATCAGTTCCAACAGTTCCTGGTTCGCTCTGTCAAGCTGCAAGTTGACATTGTATAGCTCACGCAACCCAAGAAGCGACACGGCAACGACGAACGCACCAGATGCACCATACTTCGCATAAACCCAGGCAAGGACGGCGATTACCGGCAGGGCAATCAAGTCGTATGCCAGCGTTCCCAGGTTGTTCTCCGTCCAAACATCCCAGAACCGCCGTCCCTCGCTTAGCGATACGACGCCACTGACGGATAGGCTATTCACGGCTGAGAATGTAAGGAACAAGGCACCGAGCGCGACATACGGGAGCGTTCCGCCATCGAGTACCGAGCTGCCGCCAAACAGCCCATATGCAAGGATCGCTAGCGAGACCGACAACGTGTGCTGGCAGATATTGAACACGGCGCGCGTCAGCGGGCGACGACGTACAACCTGTACAACGATTGAAACACACATTACGCCGACCGCAGTTGCCCAGTCTGGCGATATCGCCGCGCTCGCGAGGAACGGCACGAAAGAGACAGATCCTGCGACTGTGCCGGCGGCGTTGCGCGATAATGTGTGACCCATGAGGTGCGTGATCAACGCAATCACGCTGAGGGTCAACACTGCGCGAATATGGGCGGCGTCAACGGCAGGCCCATCCCAAATAAGTAGCGCGACTGTAACGCTTGCTAGAAGCGCTATCGCAAAAATGTACGTTTGAACTGGTCGTTTCATCATATATACGAGGACCCCCGTCCGCGACCCTACGCCCAATCTTGCGTTCCGCCGCCCGAAAACATAGCGACAAAAAAAGCTGCAAAGAAACTCATGTCCGCGTCACCTCCCATCCGTTTTGTCACGACGCTTGCGCGCGTGCAAACTGCAAAGGTTGGCTCCGCTCGTTCCTACCTAACCTACCGTCTCAACTCCGCTAGGTCGGGGAACGGGGGTTTTGTTTTGATTAGTCTATAGTTCTTCTCGAGGTAAGCATCAGGTCGCGCATGATTACGCGCCGTACTCCAACCAACGGTTCGTTGCATCCAGCACGGCGAGTACCGACGCCGTTTCTGCGCTATCACTCACTTCGCACGTTCCAGCAAGCAACCGGACTTCGCGTCCGTGTCGCACCGCAACGCCAACGAAGATGAACTTCCTGTCGAACGCTTCAAATACGCGCACACCTTCGAGCCCGAACTGACGGTCCTTCGAGTCAGCGTCTCCAATCGCGAGACATGCTGCACGAGCCGCCAACTCCAGACGCGCACGGTCGCCATCGACTCCGCGCGCCTCACCGATGAACGACGTTCCATCCTTGATCAGCGACACGCGACACGACACACCGCGCGCTCTGGATCCGCGGACTTCCACATCCTCGAAATAGATCCGGCGGCGCGGCCCGTCCAGCCCAGGCGTAGGCGTGTAAACACCCATTCCCTCAGTATCGGCAGCGCTCCGACTTTTCGGAGGCGCAATTGGCGATGGGGTGGACGTCGGCGGCGGTGCCGGTTTCGGCTGTGGCGGCGGCGCCTCGCTCACCGCTGCTATCGACACGCGGCGATGATCGATCCGCAAGCCAAGGTGCGCGAACAGGGCACTCTCGACGTTGCGCACGGTCTGCTTGGCGGGCACCTCGGACGTCGTCAGGATGTGCACTTCCTGAATCGACCCCTCGCCGTTATCCACGACCCGCACGGACACCACCCCGGGCAAAGTGCGGATCAACTCTTCGGCTTGCTCCCCGAGCCGTGCGGGCGTCACAAATGTAGTCACGCGTTTAAGGAACTAAAGTTTGGCTACGCGAGACGATAGTCGCCCCCGCAGATGCCACCCGACGATAGATGACCCGTAAGACACAAGCCCGCCAAGAAGGGGAGCTTTCTCCCTCCTTTGGCGGCCATCACAAACTGTGGCCACATACCGGTTTAGGCAATAGTGGCGTAGCCATCCGGAATGTCGTAATCACGTAACTTCCGGTACAGCGTCCGCTCACCTATCCCTAGAAGTTCGGCAGCTCGACGCCGATTCCCATCAGTTTCACGCAACGCGGCTTCGATCGCCCCTCGCTCGATCTCCGCCATGGTCATTCCAGGCGTTATCGTCAAAACATTTGGGGCGGGCGGTGCCGCCGGCTCGAGAGCTGCCATTGCCGGGGCAAGAGAGCGCGGTTCCACACCTCCGCCAACAGCTGATCCGGCGCCTGCGCTGTTCTCATCCACCCGCCGGCGCAGCTCGTCCAGCTGCAGCCTCAGCTCGACCAGACTGTGGACGATGAACTCCAGCTCGCGCGCGCCAGCCCCCCCACCCGCTCCGCCTTCACCGCCGCGCATTACCGGTGGTGCTATTCTCACCGGCAGCAAGCTCGATCTTTCCCGCACCTCTGCCGGTATGTCGGACGCGGTAATCTCCCGGCCCGGAGCCAGCACCACCATGCTCTCGATCAGATTCTTGAGCTGCCGCACGTTCCCGGGCCACGCATAATCGGCCATGATCTGCATCGCGTCCGCCGAAATGCCGTGGAACGGCCGGTCGTGCTGCGCCGAAAACTGCCGGACGAAGCGACGCACGAGTAACGGAATGTCGGCGCGACGCTCTCGCAGCGGCGGTAGATAGATGCTGAGAACGTTGAGCCTGTAGTACAGGTCCGATCTGAACCGGCCCTCTTCGACGAGCTGACGTAGTGGCTGATTCGTAGCGGTCACGACGCGCACGTTGACCTTGATCGGCGTCGTTCCTCCGACCCGCGTCACCTCACGTTCCTCGATCACGCGCAGCAGCTTGACCTGAGTCGCTGGCGGCACGTCGCCGATCTCGTCGAGGAACAGGGTCCCCGTATCAGCGAGCTCGAAGCGGCCGATGCGACGCTCGGCAGCGCCGGTGAACGCTCCTTTCTCGTGACCGAACAGCTCGCTCTCGAGCAACGTTTCCGGCAGCGCACCGACGTTGACGGCGATGAACGGCCGCGACCGGCGTGGACTCAACTGATGAATTGCACGCGCGACCAGCTCCTTGCCAGTGCCACTCTCGCCCTCGATCAGAACCGTGCTGGACACGGGCGCCATCTGCTCCACGCGCACGAGAACTTCACGGATCGCGTCCGACTGTCCCACGAGCCCGGTCGATTCGGCGAGCCGGCGACGCTCGAGCACACGCTTCACTGCATCGAACAGATCTTCCGCGACTACGGGCTTGGTGTACACGTCCACAAAACCGATCGCACGCAACCGCTCGATCAGTTGCGGGTCGGCGACGTCGGCGAGACCGATTACCGCAATTCCTTCCCAGAGCTGGTCGCGCACGACCTGGCGCACCGCGGGGTCGGCGATGTTTCCCGTCAGCACGATCAGCTCCGGCCGCGTGCGACGAATCTCGGTCGCGAGATTGTCCACAGCCGAAACCATCGAGGTGGTGATGCCGGCGGCTTCGAGCAACGCGTTGAGGCGCACCGCGGGCTCCACGTCGGCGAGCGTGATCACCACGGTCGCACCGCCGCTACGCGCCATCACCGCTCCGATTCTCGGTTGGATGCTCGGTGAAACGCCCACTCAGAATGTCGCTCGCATGCGACACCACCGGCTCCAGGGTAGCCAGCCCGTCGCGTACGCCGCCCGGCGAGCCGGGAAGGTTCACGATCAACGTTCGTCCGCGCACGCCGGCGATACCACGCGAAAGCGACGCACGCGGAAAGCGCGTCGCGTGATCGCGTAGCCGCTCACCGAATCCGGGGGCCTCCGCCGATATCACGGCACGTGTTGCTTCAGGCGTCACGTCACGTTTCGCCAGTCCGGTGCCGCCGGTCGTGACGACGAGGTCGCATGCGCCGCCGTCGCAAACTGCGATCAGGGCGCGCACTATCTCGACGGAATCGTCAGCTGTTACGACACGCGATATGACAGTGTCGCCGCGTGCAGCGGCCCACTCCGCGATTGCATCACCCGACAGATCGGCACGCGTTCCACGGGCAACGGAATCCGAAACAGTGACAATGACGATGTTCAACGATGCGACGCGTTCTTGTAGAATGGCATCTTCTGCACAACCGCCGGAAGACGCTTGCCTCTTATCTCGACTTCGAACTCAGTGCCTTCCTTCGCCGCCGCGAGTGGCAGATACGCAGTACCGATCGCAATACCGAGCGTCGGACTCATTGTGCCGCTCCTCACCTCACCACTCGCCGCGCCGTCGCACGAGACGGGATATCCGTGCCGCGGGAATGCGCGGTCCGGCATCGTGAAACCGATGAGCTTGCGTGGAATTCCCGCCGCCTTCTGCCGTTCGAGCGCTTCCTTCCCCACAAAGTCACCCTTCTTGAGCTTGACCAGCCAGCCGAGTCCTGCTTCGTACGGCGTGGTGCCGTCGTCGATGTCGTTGCCATAGAGTGCCATTCCCATCTCGAGACGCAGCGTGTCGCGCGCGCCAAGTCCGGCCGGCGTGACGGAACCCTCGCTCATGAGCGCGTTCCACATCTCGACTGCACGCGATGCGTCGAAGTAGAGCTCGAAGCCATCCTCGCCTGTGTAACCGGTGCGCGACAGAATGACCCCCGGTACGCCCGCGACGGTCGCAACCTGAAAATGGTAGTACGCAATATCGTCCAGGTTCACGTCTGTGAATCGCGCCATGACCTCCTGCGCACGGGGCCCCTGAAGTGCGAGCAACGCGATACGATCGCTCACGTCCTCGATACTGCAATCAAAGCGATCCATGTACGCACTGATGTGCGCGAGATCCTTGTCCTTGTTCGACGCGTTGACGACCATCATCAGGTGATCCGGGAACCTGTAGACGAGGCAATCGTCCACGATCGTTCCGCCTTCATTCAGAATCGTGGAGTACTGCGCCTGGCCGACAGCCAGAGCCGCCACGTCGTTCGTCGTCACGTAATTCGCGAAGTCGATCGCCTGCGGCCCGCGGATCATGAACTCGCCCATGTGGCTCACGTCGAACAGCCCCACGTTCTCACGCACGGACTTGTGCTCTGCAGTAATGCCGGCCGGATACTGGACCGGCATCTCGAAGCCCGCGAACGGCACCATCTTGGCGCCGAGCGCTATGTGGACGTCGTGTAATGGAGTGCGCTGGCTCAAAGCTTCTCTCCTCCCATGAGTACTGCCATGATCGCCTTCTGAATGTGAAGTCTGTTTTCGGCCTCGTCCCATACGCGGCTCTGTGGGCCGTCGATTACGTCCGCGGTAACTTCCTCGCCTCTGTGTGCCGGCAGACAGTGCAGAAAGATTGCGTCCTTCGCTGCGCGGGCCATGAGCGCCGAGTCAACGCAGAATCCGCGGAAGGCTCTCTCGCGTACCGCCTGTTCTTCTTCCTGCCCCATGGATGCCCATACGTCGGTCGTGACGACGTCAGCGCCGTTCGCGGCCTCGGCTGGATCGCGCACGACGCTCACCTTCGCGCGCGTCCGTGCACGTGCGATCAGGGCCGCGTCGGGATCGTATCCTTCCGGACAGGCAAGTGACAGCTCGAAACCGAGTACGTATCCCGCGTTGATCCAGGAGTTCGCCATGTTGTTGCCGTCGCCGATCCATGCAACCTTGCGCCCCGCGATCCCGCCGAGTTGCTGACGCACCGTGAGGACATCGGCGAGTACCTGGCACGGGTGCAACAGATCCGTGAGGCCATTGATCACAGGAATCGTTGCGTCCTTCGCGAGCGCCTCGACGTCGGCGTGCGCGAAGGTGCGGATCATTATGCCGTTCACATAACGCGAAAGAACCTTTGCGGTGTCCGAGATCGGCTCGCCGCGGCCAAGCTGCACGTCACGCGGCGACAGGAACAGCGCATGACCGCCGAGTTGATAGGTCCCGACTTCGAACGACACGCGCGTTCGTGTCGACGCCTTCATGAAGATCATCGCGAGCGTCTGGCCCGCGAGTGGCTTTTTGGTGTAAGTGCCTGTGCGCATCGAATCCGCCAGCACGAACAACGATTCAAGCTCGGCGGACGAAAAATCGGGAATGGCGAGAAAGTCGCGGTGTGCTGTGGTCATCGGTCCGAATTGCGGGAAATGTCTACTGGTTCTGCCTCATCAATTCTAGTGGACTCAGGCGGCCGCGCGAACGATAGTTGTGAAGCTCGCGGATGCAACGCGGCGCCCGTTCACCGTGGCGCGGCCCTTCAGATGAGCTATGCCACGCCGGAAGCTCTCCAACTCGACGCTCAGAACGAGGGTGTCACCGGCCACTGCCGGGTCACGGAGACGCACCCGCTCGATCGCCGCAAAATAGCCCACCACCCCTGCACGGGCATCCACCAGCCCGAGCAGGAGCGCCGCAGATGTCTGTGCCAGCGCTTCGATCGCAAGAGTGTTCGGCATCGCCGAATCTTGCGGGTGCCACGCCGCCCCGAACCACTCGCCGCCCGTGACACGCTTGATTCCCTCCACGCGCCGTCCGGGCTCGATCACGTTGATGGAGTCGACGAGCAGGAACGGGTATCTGTGGGCCAGAACGTTGAGGATCGCCGCCGAATCCATCAGCATGTCAGTGCCTCAAAGGATGTACCGTCGCAGGTCCTCGTCTTCCACCACCTTCGCGAGCCGCGACTTAACCATCGCCGCATCGACGTTCACCGGCTCCTTGCAGCCGTCCGGAAGCTCGTACAGTACATCCTCGAGCAGCGTAGTCATCACCGTATGCAGTCGTCGTGCACCGATGTTTTCCATTCGATCATTGGCATGTGCGGCCGTTCGCGCAATCTCCGCAACGCCGTCGGTCGTGAACGTCAGCGACGCACCTTCGGACTCGACGAGTGCGGCGTACTGCTTGGTGAGTGCGTTTTCCGGCTCCGTCATTATGCGCACGAAATCAGCTTCGGTGAGCGGCTTGAGTTCGACGCGGATCGGGAAACGACCCTGCAGCTCGGGAATGAGATCACTGGGCTTGGACACGTGGAACGCGCCGGCGGCCACAAACAGGACGTGGTCCGTCTTCACGTTGCCGTACTTGGTCGATACAGTCGAGCCTTCGACGATCGGCAACAGGTCACGCTGTACGCCCTCGCGTGAGACGTCGGGGCCGCCGGTGTCGCCCCGCTGGCCCGCGATCTTGTCGATCTCGTCGAGGAAGATGATCCCCATCTGCTCGACGCGTTCGAGTGCGTCGGTCACCAGCTCGTCCTGATCGATGAGTTTCCCCAGCTCTTCATCCATCAGGATTCTGCGCGCTTCCGGCACCTTCACCGTACGCTTCCGCGTACGCTTGGGCATCATGTCGCGGAGCATGTCGGAGAAATTCTCCATTCCTTCTGGTGCTCCCTGCGGCACCATCATGTCGAACATCACCGGCGCGTTCTGCTGTACTTCGATTTCGACTTCACGGTTGTCCAGCTCTCCCGCCAGGAGGAGCGCCTTGAGCTTGTCGCGGGTGCGCTGGTAACGATCGCGCGCAACTTCCACTTCCTTCGTCACACCGCCGCTCTCGGAGACGAAGAACACCTGCTCGTCGTTTGCCGCCGTCTGAACGTCGCTCGCCGGTTTTGCCTCTTCCGGCATGGGAAGCAGCAGATCAAGGAGCCGATCATCGACACGCTCGTTCGCGAGCTCTTCCACTTCGCTCTCCCGATCGTCGCGGACCATGCTGATCGCCGCCTCTACGAGATCGCGAACCATCGATTCGACGTCGCGGCCCACGTATCCGACTTCGGTGAACTTGGATGCCTCGACCTTTACGAACGGAGCGCCGGCGAGCTTTGCCAGGCGACGCGCGATCTCCGTCTTTCCGACGCCGGTAGGACCGACGAGTATGATGTTGTTGGGCGAGATCTCATCGCGAATCGAGTCCGGCGCACGCTGTCTGCGCCACCGGTTCCTGAGCGCGATCGCCACCGCGCGCTTCGCGTCTCCCTGCCCCACTATGTAACGATCCAGCTCGCGAACGATCTGCCGCGGAGTGAGATCGGCCAGCTTCGCCAGCGCCTGTTGCGTGCGTGGTGAGGCCATGGCTATGCTCCCGGCTCGATGATGGTGATGTTCGTATTGGTATAGATGCAGATCTCGCCGGCGATCGTCAGCGCGCGCCGCACGATGTCGCGCGCATCGAGTTCCGTGCTCTCGACCAGCGCTCGCGCTGCGGCGAGCGCATACGTACCGCCAGACCCGATTGCGAGAATTCCGTCGTCCGGCTCTATGATGTCGCCGGTTCCCGAGATGATGAAGCCATGCTCGCGTGACGCAACGACCAGCAACGCTTCGAGTCGCCTGAGAACCCGGTCGCTTCGCCAGTCCTTGGCAAGATCGACCGCCGCCCGCGGAAGGTTGTCCGGAAAGCGCTTCAGCTTTTCCTCGAACTTCTCGAATAGGGTGAACGCGTCAGCCGCAGCGCCCGCGAAACCGGCGAGCAACCGGCCGTTCTGGAGCGTGCGAACCTTCTGAGCGTTGGATTTCATTACCGTGTCGCCGACGGTGACCTGACCGTCGCCGCCGAGTGCGACCTGACCATTGCGGCGCACGGCCAGGATCGTCGTGGCGCGAATGGTCGGAAGTATGCTGTGCATACCTAAAGAAATAGCCGTGCGCCCCCTTTTTGCACTCTGAGATGACGGAGCGGCCGGATTGGCTGCAGCCAGCCGGATGGGACGAGACAACGGAGCAATCGTGAGCGTCTATGAAGTGCCAGTACTGCTGGGCGCGGTAGTAATCCTGATGGGACTCGGCATCATCTGGGATTCCTGGGGCCCGCAGACGATTGGCCCGATGCGGGATCGGCGCCGCCGCCGCCGAGCCACAATCGACCTCAAGGGCGAATTCGTCGCAGGTGTAGGAATCGTGCTACTAGGTGCTGCGCTGATTGGCAGCGACTGGCGCTTCGAAACCGTGACCATACTGGCCGGTGCCCTCTGTATCCTCGTAGGGGCACTAAGGAATCGGAAATATTTTCGAGAAGTGTTCACTTTCCGGGGTGCCGCGCGACGTAACGATGATATAATACAGCCAAAACCGGGCAAATTGCGAATTCGATAATTGACGACCTGTATGGATTCTATACAACGATATTCAGTACCATAATGTACCGGCAAGCTGTTTGCACTAAACCGTACCATGGATACTTACGACGAAAATCTGCTCCTCCGCGCGCTCCCGTCCGCGTCGATCAAGCGACTCGCTGAGGATCTCGTAATCATCAACACCCCCACTCACGCCGAACTGTACGGGCCCGGCGACATGGTGAACCGAATCTATTTCCCTCTCGATTCGGTGATATCGATGACGGCCCCCCTCGGCGCGACACAAGGCGAGGTTGCGACGGTCGGCCAGGAAGGGATGATTGGCCTGCCGACAGTTTTTGGCACCGAGATGGCAAACATGCGCTTCTTCGTCCAGATCGGCGGAAGATCCGCTGTCATGACTGCGGACCGGTTTACCGAGCTGCTCCGGTCCGACGATAATCTCCGCACGGTGATGCTGCGCTATGCCCACGCGATGTTCACCCAGATCGGACAGTCGGTAGTGTGCAACCAGCGGCACTCGCTCCGGCAGCGTTGCGCACGATGGCTCCTGATGACACATGACAGGGTTCCGGGCGATCAGTTCCACCTCACGCACGAAGCACTCGCCGTCATGCTTGGCGTTCGCCGCGCTGGCGTCACGGTCGCGGCGGGCAACCTCCAGAGAGCCGGACTCATTCGATACCGGCGCGGAGAAATAACAATCGTCGACAGAGAGGGGCTGGAGAAGGTCTCCTGCGAGTGTTACCGGCTCGTAGCCGACGTCTACGACAGACTCGTTGGCCAGACGGGGTACAAGGAGAGCGCGGCGTAGAGATGCGGACCGGAGGTCGTCATTGCCGCGAATACGGGAATGACGAGCTTTCTACTCCTCCTCACTCGCGTGCCACGCCATTTCCGCCTCATCCGGCGGCCGTAGCAACAGGTCCAGCGCCAGCCACATCAGCCGCGATACAGGATAGAGAACGATCGGTGCTGCGATCATCGCGACGATCAACGAGTATTCGACGCCGGCCCACGGCACGTTCGGCCACATCACGATCACCACTACGAGAAGCACCAGCGCGAAAATGATTTCCGCCAGCACGATGTTGAAGAACATCCCGCCGAGGAAATAATCATCGGCCTCGCCGCGATCGAGCCGGATTCCGCACTGCGCGCAGCGATGCTGCAGCTTGAACCACGTGCGCAGGACCCTGGCCCCACCGCAATTCGGACAGCGCAGCCTGAGTGCACGTGCGAATTCGCGCACGACGTCCCGCATCCGGGGCATGACTATCTCCCCCCGGCTGCTCATCTCGCCCAGATCCGCAACGCGCATCACTTCCGCGAAGCGCCACACCGACTCAAGCAGTCGAGCGGCCGGTTCTTCCGGGAAATCCGCCGCGATCTCGCTTCGCCTTATCTCGCCGTCGGCCGCTGTGAAGAACAGAAATAGCCCGGACGCTTCCGCGTTCTGCGGACGAGCATCGCCATCGACAGCTTCGTGGCGACGCTCCACCGTCCATGACTTCCCCTGAACAAACAGGTACAACGCCATCAGCGAGGGCTGCACGCTAGGCGCGCGGGTGGGCCGACTTGTACGCCTGCTTGAGGCGCTCGACACTGGTATGCGTGTAGATCTGCGTCGTCTGCACCGATGCGTGGCCCAGCAATTCCTGAACCGCACGGAGGTCGGCTCCAGCATCGAGCATGTGCGTCGCGAACGTGTGTCGCAGCGAGTGCGTGGATAGACCCGAGCCCTCGCTCACCAGATCCAGCAGAGTTGTGACAGCGTTCTGGAGCGCACGCGTACTGATCCGGCGCCCCCTCGCCGACAGAAAAAATGCTGTTCGATCGCCAGTTGGTCCGATGACGCGTAGCAGCTCGTCCCGCTTCGATTCGTAATTGCGGAGAGCAAGCGTCGCGCGATCACCCAGCGGAACGATGCGCTCCTTTCGGCCCTTGCCGCGCACCTTTACCTGATTGGCCAGCAGATCCAGAGAGTCACGGTTGATGCCGCGGAGCTCGGATAATCGCAAACCCGCGGAATAGAACAACTCCAGCATCGCAAGATTCCGAACGTCGGTGAACTTTCCATCATGGGCGCGCGTTTCCGCAGCGCTGAACAACGTGCCCATCTGAGCAATGTCGAGATATTCGGGCAGGTACTTGTCGCGCTTCGGCGCTGCAACGGCACGTGCTGGATTTGCCTCGACGATCTCGTTTCTGTGCAGGTACTTGTAAAACGATCGCACTGCAGACAGCGACCGACCCGCCGAACGCTTGCTGACTCCGCGACGCACGAGATGCGCCAGAAAGCCGCGGATTGCGAGCCGATCCAATCCCTGCCACGACCAGCTCTCGACACCGTAATAACTGCCAAGGTATGCGGTGAACTCGGCAAGGTCGCGCGTGTAAGCCTTGATGGTGTTGGGCGATACGTTCCGCTCCTTCTCCATGTGCTCGAGAAACTCCGCGACGCGATCGATCTCTTCGCTCATGCCGACGCCGCCACCGGCTCGATCGACATCTCGTCCCGCCAAGCGCGCATTTCGCGCACAGCCCGTTCCGCCATGCGCTCCTTCTTCAAGCGCTTGTCGCGAATGCGCTCATCCAGATCATCCACCAGACCGAAGTTCGCATTCATCGGCTGGAAATGCCGTGGATCCGCCTCTCGCAGATAACGGTAAAGCGCGCCGAGCATCGTGGTGCCGGGCGGCACGATCGGGTCGAGGCCACTCATGACGCGTGAGAGATTCATGCCGGCAAGCAATCCGGAAGCTGTACTCTCGGTGTATCCCTCCACGCCGGTGATCTGGCCAGCCAAAAAGATCTGCGGGTCATCACGTAACGTCAGCGCCGACGTGAGCACGCTCGGCGAATTGACGTACGAGTTGCGATGGATCGACCCGTAACGCAGAAACTCCGCGTTCCCGAGTCCCGGGATCATGCGAAAAACACGCTGCTGTTCGGGTATGCGCAAGCGCGTCTGAAATCCAACCAGGTTCCACAGACGTTCGGCGCGATCCTCACGTCGCAACTGAACCACCGCATGAGGTCGCCTTCCCGTTCGCGGGTCCGCAAGTCCGACCGGCTTGAGCGGGCCAAAGCGCAGCGTCTCACGGCCGCGCGAGTTCATCTCTTCCACCGGCATGCAACCGGAAAAGTACGGAACCTCGTCGAACTCGTGACCGTGAAACTGATCGGCAGCGGCCAGTGCGTCGGAGAACGCGTTGTACTCGTCCTCCGTCATCGGACAGTTGAGATAGGCGCCCTCGTCGTCAGCGCCGTCCATCGTCTCCTTGCCGTATCGCGATGCAGTGAAGACGACCGATTCATCGATGGACTCGCGCGACACAACTGGCGCGATCGCGTCATAGAACGCGAGCGCATCACTCCCGAGCCTCCGTCTGAGTGATTCGGCCAACAAATCGCCGGTCAAAGGTCCGGTGGCGATCACAGCGGGTGCAGCTGGCAGTTCGCCGATCTCGTCGCGCATCACTGTGATATTGGGATGCGCCAGAATGCGCTCCGTCACCGCGGCCGCGAACACATCGCGATCCACCGCGAGCGCCGTGCCGGCTGCAACACGCGCGATGTCGGCGCACTCGAGCACAAGACAGCCCAACTCGCGCATCTCCGCCTTGATGGCGCCGTGCGCGGTGGACAGTTCCGTGCTCTTGAACGTGTTGGAGCAGACCAGCTCCGCCAATCGGTCGGTGCGATGCGCCGGTGTCTGGCGCACCGGCCGCATCTCATGCAGCTCTACGCGATGTCCGCGTTGAGCAAGCTGCCACGCAGCCTCCGATCCGGCGAGGCCGCCACCGACCACGGTGACAACGTCGTCATGCAACGACGGCCTCCGCCGGCGGAGCAGCGGCCTCCCACTCATTCTGACACTTCATGCAGCGGCGGTATTCACCGCGAGCCTTGCTCGACTTCGCTTCAGCCCCGACGAACCCACACTCCGGACAGGTTTCCGCGACCGGCTTGTCCCACACCACGAAGTCGCACGCGGGATAGGTCGCACAACCGTAGAACGCCTTGCCACGTTTCTTGGACCGTCGCACGGCGACATCACCACCACACTTGGGACACTTGACGCCCGTGGGCATGGAGCGAGTGCCGCGACATTTCGGGAACTTGCTACAACCCAGAAATTCACCGCTACGACCGGTTCGAACCACCATCGGAGCACCGCATTCGTGACAGATCTCGTCCGTCGCACGCGCGACTTTCTTTTCACCGCGAAGCGGGCGGGTGAACTTGCATGTCTTGGGGTGGTTTTCGCACGCCATGAACGGGCCAAAGAATCCACCGCGCGGGACGAGCTTGCCGCCGCAATCAGGACACTTCTGCCCTTCGAACTCCGACAGGTCGTGCGCAGCGGCGATCAGCCCTTCGACGTCCGCATGCTTGACCTGCTCGGCGAACGGGCCGTAGAACGCGCTGAGCATTTCGTGCCAGTCGACGCTGCCGTCCTCCACCTTGTCGAGGTCGCTTTCCATGTTCGACGTGAACTGAACATTGAATATGTCAGGCAGACTCTTCACCATCACGCGCTCAACCTGCTCTCCCAGACCTGTCGGAAAGAAGCGACGTTGCTCCAGCAGTACGTAACGCCGTTCTGCAAGCGTCGAGATGATCGATGCGTAAGTCGATGGACGACCAATGCCAAGTCGCTCCAGCTCCTTCACCAGGCTTGCTTCCGAAAATCGCGGAGGCGGCTCTGTAAAGTGCTGCGTCGGCTCGATGCGCTTGACCGGGATGTTTTCCCCTTCCGACATCGCCGGCAGTGCCTGCTCGTCTTCGAGCGCCTTGCCGTCGCCGGCTTCGCGCGCTTCCTGGTAAAGCGCCTGATAGCCCGCGAATTTCATGACGCTTCCGGTCGCACGGAACACGTACCGCCCGAGATCGAAATTCACGGTCGTCGTATCGAACACCGCCGGCGCCATCTGCGACGCCATGAAGCGTTTCCACACCAGCTCGTAAAGCTTGAACTGGTCATCCTTCAGATAGCGTTTGATGGCATCCGGCCGACGCGTCGGATCGGTGGGACGTACGGCTTCGTGCGCGTCCTGCGTGTTCTTGCTCTTGCTATCGCCGTATAGCTGCGGACCCCCACGCGCGAGGAACTCCTCACCGAACAGAGTCCTCAGATAGTCGCGCGCCGCAGTCGCGGCCGACTCCGCGACACGTGTGGAATCGGTACGCATGTAAGTGATGAGACCAACTGCCCCTTCGGCGCCGATCTCGATGCCCTCGTACAGATCCTGCGCCAGTCGCATCGTACGCTTGGAGCCGAAGCCGAGCCGCTTGGCCGCTTCCTGCTGCAGTGTGCTGGTCGTGAACGGCGCGTACGGGTTCTTGCGACGCTCGCGACGCTTGACCTCCGTTACAGGGAACGTCTTGAGTCCACCGATGTCGTCGAGAATGCGCTGCGCTTCCGCCGCGTTGGTTATCTCTGGCTTCTTTCCATCGACGTGGTGCAGCTTTGCCGTGAATTCCTGACGCTCCTTCTCCAGCAACGCCGCGATCGTCCAGTACTCTACAGGCTTGAATGCGCGAATCTCGCGCTCGCGCTCGACGATGAGTCGCAATGCGACAGTCTGCACGCGCCCCGCGGATGCGCCCTTCTTCACCGTCTTCCACAACATCGGGCTCGCCTTGTAACCGACAAGCCGGTCGAGCATGCGACGCGCGAGCTGCGCCTCAACCAGACGCTCGTTGATCTGTCCGGCGTTGTCGATCGCCGCACGTACCGCATCACGCGTTATCTCGTGGAACAACACGCGCCTGATCGGCGCGCCACCCTTGCGCTGGATCTGCGATGCAACATGCCACGCGATCGCTTCGCCTTCGCGATCAGGGTCAGTCGCTAGATATATCTGGCTCGATTCCCTGGCGGCGGCCTTCAGCTCCGCGAGCGTCTTCTCCTTGCCCGGAATCGTGACGTACTCGGGTTCGAAGTTGTTTTCAACATCGATACCCATCTTCTTCACAGGAAGGTCACGGATGTGACCGATCGTCGCGCGCACCTTATACCCGCGCCCGAGATACTTCCCGATGGTCTTGGCCTTGGCCGGCGACTCGACGATAACTAGCGCCTGTCCATTGCCGCTGCCATCCATCGAAACGTCGTCATCGTACACGACGGCTTCGGCAGCGGCAGTCTTGCGCACGCCCTTGCCGGCCGCCTTGCGAGCGGCCTTTCGGACCGGGGTCTTTGCCACGGTCTTCTTTTTTGTTGTTCCGGCGCTCTTCGCCGCCGTCTTTCGAATTGCCATGATTTTACCATTGCCGGATTGCTCCGGATTCAATACGTAGTGAGTACCTGCTGATTCTTTCAGTGCGTGGTGATCGGAGAAGCGTCGCCGCCCCCCGAGCTTCCGTCGCCCAGGACGAGCCGGAGGTCGGTCAAGGCGACCCGCCCGTCGAAATGGGTGAGCACGCGCTCGATCACATGCTCGAGCTCCGTCGCGTCGAGTAGCCCCGACCGGCTGAGGCCGACCAGGTAGCCCCACGCTTCCGCCGTGAAGCGGCTGCGCTCGTGGGGTCCCAGGACGCGCATGGGGCGCGGTACGCTATAGCCGTCTATTCCTTCAGTCATTCCCGTTTTCTAAGTCTCGCTCGGCGGAAAGCACCAGCTCCACCACCGTGGCGATCACATTGGATCTTGCGGTATTGCCTGTCTCCACCGTCATCTCCGAACATCCCTCGTATGCCGCCTTGCGCGCATCGTAGATCGTGCGCATGGCTTCGTACGGGTCGCCGGATTTGAACAGTAACGGCCTTCGCCGGATTCCCCGTCCCATACGACGAACAGCGGTCTCCGGTGCCACTCTAAGGTATATGATACGTCCCGCGCCGAGCAAATGTGCTGTGGCTTCGCTGTTGAGTACCCAGCCACCGCCCGGCGCGATCACCGATGGCGCCATGCGGGCAACCGCCGCGCTGGTCTCGGCTTCCGCCTTCCGAAAGACAGCCTCGCCGTCCTCCTCGAAGATCTTGCTTACTGTCTTACCGAACGATCGTTCGATGTGGGTGTCGAGATCGATGAAGCCGCGCTTCAGCCGAGCTGCTACTCCTCGACCGACGGTGCTCTTGCCAACGCCGGGCAACCCGACGAGCACTACGTGCTTCACGTTCGCGTCAGCAGTCACCCAGCGTCATGCCCTGTCACGTGGCCACCGTCGCGCTCAGCCAGATACAGTAGATACCCCTCACGGTTCCGTCGGACCTCATTGAGGGAGTCGCCACCGAACTTTTCGAGCGCCGAGTCTGCCAGGATGAAGGCGGCCATCGCTTCCGCGATGACTCCCATGGCCGGGACCGCTGTGACGTCGCTCCGCTCGACTGTGGATGCGGCGCTCTCGCGCGTAGTCATCTCGACCGAGCCAAGCGGCCGCATGAGCGTACTTATTGGTTTCATGGCCACGCGGAGCACGAGCGGCTCACCGGTAGTCATACCCCCTTCCAGGCCACCGGCGTTATTGCTGCGCCGGCTCAGCCTGCCGCGGGTGATCGCATCTTCAGAGGGATCGATCTCATCGTGAACGCGGGATCCGTGCAGCCGCGCCGCCTGAAATCCCATGCCGATCTCGACCCCCTTTACGGCCGGAATGGACATGAGGGCAGCGGCGAGCCGCCCGTCGAGCTTGCGATCCCATGAAACGTGCGATCCAAGACCGACCGGGAGGCCGGTCACTACCACCTCACAGATTCCACCCAGAGTGTCGCCGGATCGCTTGGCCTCGTCGATGAGCGCTACCATCCGTGATTCTGCATCACTGTCGAGCGTACGAAGTGGTGAGCTGTCGGCCGCCGTGTTGAGGTCGGCGGGCAGGTGTTCCGGCCGGCGCGCCACGACATCCCCCAGTTCGACCAGGTGGCTTCCGATTGTCACGTCCAGTTGTTTCAAGAACGTGCGGCAGACGGCGCCCGCTGCAACGCGCGCTGTGGTCTCGCGAGCAGAGGCGCGCTCGAGTATGTCTCGCGCGTCCGCGCGGTCGTATTTGAGCATTCCCGCGAGATCCGCGTGCCCAGGGCGCGGGCGCGTGACAGCCCGCTTCCGGAGACGGGAATCCGCCGACTCGTCCGGGAGTGGCGCCGGACTCATGATCTCCTGCCAGTTGCGCCAATCGTGGTTGCGGATGAGCATCGCGATCGGCGATCCGAGCGTCTCGCCAGCTCGCACGCCGCTCAGGATCTCCGCACGGTCCGTTTCGATCTGCATTCTACGTCCGCGTCCATAACCCGCCTGCCGGCGTGCGAGCTGCGCGTCGACATCTTCGACGAGTAACGGGATGCCAGCAGGCATTCCTTCGAGAATCGATACGAGCGCAGCGCCGTGCGACTCGCCAGCGGTAGTAAAACGAAGCATTTGGGACAATAATAAACCCGGGCGGGGGCGGTCCGGCAAACGATTTCCATCCGGTGGCGACAGAATACCGCGGTATCTCGGTCGAATGTGCCGGAGTGCCCGTGTCTCGGGCGTTGGCCGAGGCTCGGGTTTTGTCGCCAGGCGTAACAGTGGACGAAGTGGCTCGCGGGAATTGGCGACAGTGAGGTCAGTGGTAGGATTGGAATCAGCGGTGGCACTGGAGTCCGTGGTGGCACTGGGATCACTGGTGGGGCTGGAATCAGTTTGTTGCACTGGAATCAGCTTGTGGCGCTGGGAGCAGTTTGCGGCACTGGGATCCGTGGTGGCACTGGGATCAGTTTGTGGCACTGGACTCACTAGTGGCACTGGCATGAGTTGAACCTCTGGGTTCAACCACCCCCACGTGCACCAGAGCTGGCACGTGCGACCAATCCACATGCAACCACGTCCGGCGTCGCATCAGCCGCAACCACGCTCTGCGTCGCATAGGCGCTGGCTGCACTCACCGTCCTCTCTACCGCACTTCAGCGAAACAACAAAGCCCGGCTCATCGCCGGGCTTTGTTGCTATCGATATGTTTCCTGCGCCACCGATCTTACGGGGGACAGCTGGCTCCGCCGAACAGCGTCGGATCCACGTTCACGATCACGACTCCCTTCGCGGTCGCGCCAACAAGAATCAGCTGTCCGCTGGGCTGACGAACCGCTGATTTGATCGGTCCGATGATCGGATTCTTGATCGGGATCACTGCGATACGCTTGAAGTGATTGTTCTCGTACACCTCGATGGACGGTTCCGTCGAGGCCGCGAATGAATAGCACGACTTGAGTGGTGACGATGCCGTGATGCCGTTTCCGCTGTTGCGCGGATCGAAATCAAAGCCTGGATTGCCGGATGTCGCGGTCTGGAATGTCCCCTGGTGTCTAAGATCCTGATTGAAGAGATAGATCGAGTCCGCGCGAACTGCGGCGAGCGCGCCGTCGAAGTTGATGGCGACACCACCTACCCGAGCGAAGGTATTCGCCGTGAGATCGGCCACGCGCTCAGGAGGAGAAACTCCCAGGTCGACGACCGGTATCGGGATTTTGGTGACGGTGCCATTCGACAACGTGATCGTGGAATCCAGTCCGAAGGCTGCGTTGAATCCGATGACTCTGCTGCCCTGCACGGCGCCGCCCTCTCCGAGGATGGCGCGAGCGAAGTTCCCGGAGCTGCGCGCGAACGTCGTGTCGCGAAATCCAATCAGGGGCAGCTGGACAACGATCGAGTAGAACGTGGTATCCAGCTTCGTGATGGTATCGCCGGCAAATTTTGGCACGTGAGGTGTCGTCCCCAACGGCTGCTGGAAGGGTACGAGAACTGAATCAGAGCCGGCCGCACAGTTCTGGCCGTTTCTGTCGCAATTGACGCCGAACCGGTCGATCTCGAGGGAGTCCGCCGTTCCGGCGGTCTGACCCATCGCCTGCTCGAAGAAGAAATGCGAGCTCTTCGTGGTCAGGTTCTCGTAGCGCACCGTTCCCTCGTTGGCGAACGGTGCCGTCTGACCGGGTGTTGGCGTGGTCGAGTAAACGAGAATCACCTGGTCGCAGGTCGTCCCCGAAGGGAACGCTGACGCGGTGCGGCATGTGGGCGCCAGGTACTGCGGCCTGTCGCTGAAGTCGTACGGCGTCTTCTGCGAAATGTTCACGGGCGGGTTCGTGCCTGTGGCTGCTACGGTCTTCACCGTGAGCGCCCGAATGTGAGGCAGCGGATATCGATACACTTCCCGCCCTTCACTCGAGAACGGAATCGAGTGATCGACGAGGCTTACATATCCGATCGACGTACCACCGGAATTTGCGACGAGAAGCGTGTCGCCATAATCACCAGTGGACGGGTTGCGCGGCCATGGGGCGATGCCCCACGGACGCGATCCAACCGCGATCGGCGACTTGAAGCTGGAATCGGCGAGGTTGAAGACTTCCAGCTCGTTGCGATCGATGTTCGTGAGGTAGAGCTTGTCGTAACGTGGGTGATAGATCGCGTCCGCAATCGTGCCGCCGCTCGGTACCTGACGTGTCACGCCGGCCACGACGACAAGCGTATCTACGCGATCGACTCCACTGGCGAGCTTCGCGTAACCCTTCACGCCGCTGGCTGTTGTCGCGAATGCCTTGACGTACACGGTCGTCGGGAACGGTGGTACGATGCTGCTTGGAATCTTCAGATTGAACTTGCGCGGGAGCGACGTCAGGTGTCCGTCGGAAGTCGAATCTCCCTGCACCACGATGGGCCCGCCGATCGTCGCGCTGATCTCGAAGCCGATATCGGTTATGCCCGAACCGGTGGTGTCGGTCGCGGTCACGGAAAGTGTGTCGTTCACTTCCACACGCTTGTCGGATCCGAAGTTGACGAGTGCTGCCGCTTTCACTCCGGTCGCCGTCTTCACCTGCAAAGTGATGGGCGTACCAAGCCCACGGTTGCCGAGTGAGTCGCGGATGAATGGTGTCAGCGTCACCGCGCCAACGGCAGTCGACGGAGGAACCGGCATCGTCAGCTGCGTGGCTGTCGAGTCGCCGAGCGGACTCGAGAACGCGATGGAATCCGACGATGTAAAGGCGCCCGAAGTCTGGTAGCCAAGCCACTGAACCTTCACCTTGCTGGTCCCGGTGATTCCAATGACTGTCGACTTGCCCACGATAGCGGTGGAACCGGTTACCGGTGCCGTAATCACAACATTGGCCGGCGCGAGATTTCCTGTGCCCAGCTTGAGGGTGTCGGGCTTGGAGGCGTTTCCGGCTCCGTCATATGCGATTCCCACCAGGGTGACCGGCGTTCCGGCGGGAACGCTCCGCGGCACGGATAGCGAGAAGGCGAGGCTTGTGCTTGTCACAGCTGAGTGAAAGGCGGTATCGAATGCCGCTGTCACACCGCCCGTTGCGTCTATATGTACGCGTGCGATTCCAAGATTGTCGCCAACACTTGCCGAGAAGGATAGTACAGAATCCACACTGCTCGTCGCCTTCGCTAGAGCGATGGTCGGCACGGTGTGATCGCTCGTTCCGTCCAGCGTCTGGTCGCTGCACGCGAGCGCGCCAAGGGCGAGGGCGCCGAGGGCGAGCACCGTGAATACCTCGACGGATTGCCTAATGTGCTTTGTCATGTTACCGCTCACGAGTCGATCTCACGCGCTCACCGTCGTCGATGACGTGCGGCGTGATGAGAATGAGAAGGTCGCGCTTCTCTTCGGACTTCTGCGTAACGCCGAACAGCTTGCCAACCAGCGGAAGGTCGACGAGGACCGGAATGCCACTCTTGCTCTGCGTCACCTGCGTGACGGTGAGACCACCGATCACGGCCGTTTCGCCGTCGTTCACGAGGAGCCGGTTATCCGCGCTCTGCTTGTTGAACACGTAGCCGATGTCGGATCCTGCGAGCTGCGCATCCGAGTTCTCGGCGTGAACGTCCAACAGCACCTGATGGTTGTTCGTGATGTGAGGTGTGACCTGGAGAATGATACCGACCGAGTGGAAGCTCACTGTCGCTTTCGGCTGAACCGCTCCGGCCGCGCCCGACTGTTGCGTGCTCAGGTCGAGCACGCGTACCGGGATATCCTGACCCACCTGAATGTTTGCCTGCCTGTTATCCACCGTCACGATGCTCGGCTCCGCCTGCAGATCAGCGAGGCGTACTTCCTGAAGAGCGTCCAGGAAGCTCGTGAGCGAGAAGTGACCGAGCGCAGCGGAGTAGACGAGCTGCAAGGCCGGCGATGCTATGCGATTGTTCGCGTCCGCAATGCCGGACAGTGTGTTGCCGCCCAACGCGATCCTGTTCCCCGTAACGGGTGTGCCGCCGCCAAGTCCAATCGGTACGCCGTCGGCGTTCGTGATCGGTTTGAGCGTGGTCGGATCGATGCGCGGCGCGAGCGTGCTGAAGAACTGGTTCTGAGTGCCGAGGTCGTACGAGAGACCGAGATCCTCGATGTTCGTGCGATCGACGAACACAATCTTCGCCTTGATCGAGACCTGCGGCGTGCGGACGTCCAGTGCCTCGACGTAATTGATGATGCCGGCGATGCGCGAAGGCGTCTCAGTCACTATCAGCGTGTTGGTCCCGGGGTTCGACGCAACCGCGCCACGCGTGATGCAGGTCTGGTTGCCGAAGCTGGTCGCGCTTCCGGCCGAGCCGGCTGCACTGGCCGGCCCGCCGGCGACGCAGTCCTTTGCGAGCAGCTTGGTAACGACAGGCACGAGCGAATCGGCCTTTGCGTAGTTGACGGGAATGAGCTGAGTAACCAACGGCTCGAATGCCTGACGGGCCTGTACGTTGGCGTAGCTGTCGACGGTGATGATTCCGGACGCAGGATCTTCCGAAGCCGCAAGGCCCTGTCCCTGCAGGATCGCGCGAAGTGCGACGTCCCACGGTTGGTTCCGGATCTCGGCTGTAACCGTTCCGGTAACGTCGCGGCCCGTAACGATCGTGCGCCCGGCAAACGTGGCAAAGGCGGCGATGACGTCGCGAATGTCGGCGTCCTGGTATGTGACGGTAATGCGGGGCTGCGTCGACTGCTGCACGCTCGGCAGATACGACGGCTGACTCACGACCGTCATCGTGGAGCGCGGCGGTGCGATCGACGGCGAAGCGTCATCGTTGGAGCGAGCATTTTCGTGCGCCACGTCGGCCGCGCGGCCGTCGAGGCCGGTCCATGAGGCGAAACCACCCGAGCCGCCGCTGATCGAGACGCGCACCTCGTTGTTGCCGCGCTGTACCTCGTACGGATGAGAGCCGTCCAGTTGCAGCACGACCCGAACGACCGTCGCCGAGAACTGTGACACGCGGACGTCTGTGATTCCGCCGCGTGCGACTTTATCGTATGCAGACGGTGTCTCGGACAGTGAGGCGCCCTTGATATCCACGACGACGCGGTAGGGGGCGTCGAGTGTGAAATCCTGGATCTCGACCGGACTCTGAACGCCGATCACAACGTCAGCGTGGCCAGTCGCGGGGACGACGCTCACTCCAGTTACGGTCGGTGCAGCCGTCCTGGGACACACACCAGAACAGGCAGTGTATCCCTGTGACGCGGCAGGAGTGAGAGAATGGCCCGGCGCGATTGCAAACGCGGCGAGGGTGATCAGGGGCAACTTCATGGTGTCCTCTTTATTGTGGTATCACCGATCGCGAGCGTTTCCTGACGGCTGAATCCGAATTCCTCGAGCGCAAACGTGACGACCTTTGGATCGATTCTAACGACGCGCATGCGGCCCAGTGCGGTGCCGACCTTGACGCGGTACTGCTCCTTCGTCCCGAGATCACGAAGCACGGCGACAGAATTCCGCCCAAGCGGATCGAATGCGATCGTAGTCAGTCGCAGATCGGATAGCGTGGGCCGGATCTCGCTGCTCTTGACCAGCGAGACGAACGGATCGCGCCGGCCATCGGGATCGTATCGAAAGACTTCGCGATTGAACGTGACGGTGGCCGTGCTGTCGTGAGTGCCGGCGGAGTCTGCGACCTCGTCGACCTGGGCATGTGCATCACCCTTCACCAGGAGCAACAAGGCAATTGCCATCACCAACGTCGCTGCAATCGCGAGAGGATGGTTCACAACGCCGTTACGCTTTTGCGTCGTCATTTTGTCTCCTTGCTCAGCACAAGCGGAGTTGTGCGTGCGACGTAGGTCTGGAGTTGAAAGCTTGCGTCGAGCAGTGACTCACCGGCCTTCTGATGCGATTTGTCCTTGTCGCCCGGGTGGATCTTGAGCTCCAGTCCCAGTGGTGCCATGATGCGGTTGAGCGAGCCAACGTTGGTGAGGAATTCGGCGAGCTCGTGGTAGCCGCCCATCACCGACACCTTGTAGCGGTACGTATCGAACTGCTCGCCGGGAATCACAGGAACCGGCTCGACCGACGCGAGGTCGAGTCCCACGCGCCGTGCCGCCGTGGACACATTTTCGAGGAGCGAAGGAACTTCGTTCGAGGTCGGGACGAGCTCGCGCATCATGTCCAGATTCTTCTGATATTGCGCGGCTTCTGTCTGCAGCTGCTGTACGGTGCCGCGAGCTATCGCGACACGCGCCTTGCGATTGTTCGTCTCGACGGAATCGACGTGGGCACTGAGCGCGCCGATCGTTACGGCCTTCGGTGTGAAGATGAACCACCAGAACGCCACAGCGAGCAGAATCGCGATGATTCCGGATCCGACCAGCGCCTGTTCGCGCTGCGTCATGTTTGCGCCGATTGCCATGCTAGCGCACCGCTATTGAAAGGGGAACTGTCTGCAGCATATGCGCAGGCGGAACTTCGGTCTGTGCTTCGAGCTGGAACTCTGTCACTTCCTTGCCCTCGGCCGTAACGAGGTCGGAGCGGGTCAGCTGTACATTCTTGATGAACGGAGACGCCTCGAGGCTCTTCATGAATTGCGTGAGAGCCTGGACGTCGACCGTCTGGCCGACGATGCGGAACGTCATCGCGTTCGCAACTCCGTTGAACAGCGAGTCAGCGCGAGCCTTTCGAGCCGCCGCCGAAGCCTGTTTCATGCCGCCAGTCTTTTTGGCGCTGTCCACCTTGGCCTTTCCAGCGGCGGACGTGTCACCGATCGTTGCTGCGGTCGTAGTGACGGCACTCGTCTGAGTTATGGAGACCAGCCAGGTGTACTGCGGCACGGCGAGGTTTACGGCCTCGAGCACGTGCGGCCACGTGTACCGCGTATCATCGATCGACTTGATGATGGCAAGCTGCTGATATACCGAGTCACGCGCCGTCTCTGCATGACTGCGCGCAGTGAGCACAGCGGCAAAGCGGGCGGAGTCCGTCGCAGCCGCGGATTCACGTGTGTCCACGGCACTCTGCTGCCTCGCCTGCAACAGGTACATGCCTGCGATTCCGCCGAGCCCCAGTACCACGCCAGCGACGGCAAATATGAGGTACTTGTCCTTCAGGTTCGCGCCAAGACTCGCGATGGCCGCGCCGGGAGCAAAGTCAGCACCACGACGAGTGGTGCGCTTGGCGCCGGGCAGAAGATTGATCTCTATCATGATGCCTTGCGGAGGCCGAGCCCCACGGGAAGCATTAGGAGCGGCGCGATCTCGTCCATGGTGAAGTGCGAGAGCGCACCGTCGCGTACGTGGAGATTCGCGAGTGGGTTGGCGTATTCGACCTTGAGGTGAAGCCGTTGGCCAAGCACGTCGGCGAGGCCCGGAACCCGCGACCCACCGCCACAGATGTAGATCGCGCGAACCTGCGGCGCGCCGCGCGCCGATGCGGCCAGGAAGGCTGCCGCCCGTTCGACACCGACGGCTATTTCCTCTCCGCGAGCTTCGAGGACGGCGTCGAGCTGAGCGGTACGATCGTAGCCACGCACCATGCGCTCCGCATCGTCCGCTGCAAGTCCGTGATGGCGTTGAAGGTCTTCCTGAAAACGACGAGTCCCGACAGCCAGGTCGCGCGTCAGGATCGGCACGCCGTTGTCCAGAACATTGACGTTCGTTATTTCGTTGCCGACGTTTACCAGCGCCACGGCGCCGCGCATCGCTTCGGGATGGTTCAGCTCGAATGCATTGTGCAACGCGAAGGCGTCGACATCCACCAGGCTCGGGGTAAGCCCGGCCTCGGCGAGAATGCGGAGCTTTGCGTCCACCAGCTCCCGCTTGGCCGCGACGAGCAGCACGCTCATCTCTTCGGGATTCGAACCCTCATCATCGTCGAGAACCTGGAAATCCAGCTCGACCGATTCGACGTCCGGGACGTGCTGCTCAGCTTCCCAGCGCATGAGCTCGCGCGCCTGTTGTTCCTTGACACGCTCGGTCTGGATGCGCTTGATGATGACGTCGCGTCCGCCGACAGCGGTGACGACCTGAGTCGCCTTGACACCCGCCCTTTCCATTGCTTCCTGAATCGCATCCGACACCAGTCGTGGATCCATTACCTCTCCTTCGACTATTGCGTCCGGAAGAAGTGGTGCAACGGCAACCTTCACCAGCTCCGGAACCCCGCGGGCGTGATCCATGATCACGACCTTGATGAGTCCAGAGCCGATGTCGAGTCCAACCGTTGTCTTACTGCGGCCGAAAAAGGACATGCGACTCCATCTTGAGTTCGGACGGGAAGTCCGTTACGCAACTCTTATCGAGGTCAATACGACTGGTCGGCCCAAAAGGTCACGTTTTCAGAACAACTCCACCCAGGCTCGATCCGGTACCGGGTGAAGCGAGAAATCGGTGGTATCGTGCGGGATCAGCGCGGTAATGCCAACCCGGTGACGGGCTGCCAGGCTTCCCCCATGAATTGTCGCTGTCGCGACTATCCATACGATCGAAGTATCGACCTTTTCCACCGTTGCGTTGAGCACGATGTTTCCATCGCTACGACTGGTGGCTCCGACGGGTCCGAGCGGGAGGTAGCGCAGGGTGCGGGCGTCGGCGGCCGCAAGCGCGTTCCACGCTTCGGACTCTGCACCGATCAGAACCTGGCGCTGGAGTGTGCCGGCTCTGGCGGTTTCCGTCTCGGTGAGAGCACCGTTGATCGCACCGAACATGAGCGCGCTGCCGAGTATCATCAGGAGCAGTACGATGACGAGAGCGAAGCCGCGTCGATCCGGCCTCACCGTCCCGATATTCGTGACCGTCATCTGTTGCGGATGGCAACGGTCACGGTTGCCGAATCGGCGACGAGCGGCGCGGCGAGTCCCGGCAACCGTACGGGGCGCTGATATCTCGCACGCGATACGATCTCGACGCGCGCGACATCGGTCGTGGGCCCGGTGCCTGCGAGAATGGCACCGGTGTGCGTGAAATATCTGAACTTGATCGGCGGGCCCACAGCGGCTTCGTACGGGCCGCTCACCGGTTGGACCGGTGCACACCCGCCGGTGCATCGGCGATAGCCCAGATACCATTTACCATCGCCGCCTCGATAAACGTCGTACCGGACGCGCCGGATAAAGCGCACTGGATGTCCACGGTGCACGCCAGCGGTCAACGCCGACGTGAGGGATATCTCGTATGAACGGCCTGACCCGACGTCGCTCGCGGACAGCAGGCCTGCTGAAAGGGGGCATCCGGTGAATGTCGGCGTGGTTACGAACGAAGCGATGCGCGCGCGCGTCCAGCCCGCAGGAGACGCGGATGACGAGTCCTTGAAGATGAGCACGTAGTCACCGGTATCGGGGGTGGTAACCCAGCTGGAGAGCGTGCGGCCGCTCGCGAGAGTGTCGGGTGGCAAGGTGATTCGCGCGGAGGTCGGAGCCGCGCAAACCGTCGACGACCCGATCGCCGAATAGAATTCCACTGCAGTGTCGGAGGCGAAGAGGATGCTGTCCCCCGCTGAGGAGCTGCCGCGCAGATCGGCGGCGACCAGATCGGACGCGTCGCGGAGTCGCGTGCGCAGATCGATGCCGGCTGCAATCGCGTCGTAGATCCGTTGGTGGCGAACAACGTGCGAAACCGCCATCAGTACGACGAGCGCCGCAACGACGATCCCCGTCAGAAGCTCGACGAGTGATACCGCGCGGCGTGCGTGTATCGATCGCATACGCGGGGTTGCTGCGCCTGGGTACGCTTCGTCTGATCGATCCGGATGCGACATGCCGATACAGTACTACCGGCGTGAGCGGAGGGATAAAGCCGAACGGACGGCACACAGTCATTTCGTTGCAATCCCGTGCGCCTGCAGCCTCAGCGGCAGGCGCTGGTCGCGGTGTAATGCTCGACACGTGCTCCGGATCGCTGAGCGAACCGAACTGTCTGGGTGATGTGAACCAGCGCACCCGTGGGCGACACGGACCAATCCGCCGCGACGGCGTTCACGGAATCAGAGCCGGCGCCTGCGACGCAGCCGAGAACGAAGGCTCGCTCGCGTTGCGTCTCAGCGATTCGCATTGCGGTGGCCTGCCGTTCGGAGTCAGCAAGGCTGCGCAAGACAAGCGTCAGCGATCCTTCGAGCCCGAGGAAGATTACGCCGATTATGACGAGTGCGACGACGGCTTCGACGAGGACAAACCCGTGACGTAACTGCGAATGACGATTTTGCATGTCGCCATGGTATAGCGGACACGGCGGCGCGAGGCTGATCCAAAACGCGGCGGACGGATCACTTCAGCCCCATGAATGCATCTTGCTAGCTAACCCGACTCCATCAGAGCCACACCCACGCAGGCGCGTCTACCTACGCAAAAAAAGAACGGCGGCCAACTGGCCGCCGTTCAAGTAGGATTGCTAGCTCGCGTCGATTACGGCTGGCAGTATGGAGCACCAGAGGTCGTATCCGTTCCAGCAAGGCCAGGCGTTGCGCCCGTGTGCATACCGCACTGCTTGGTGGTCTGGGTGCTAACCGCGAGCGCATGCCATGCGGTCGGCGGGCCGGCGTCGGCCGTCGCGGTAATAGTGTTTCCTACTGAAGGCGAGAACCCGTTGGTCGTATCGCTCGGTGCCGTGAAGGTATGCGAGAAGTAGGCGCCGTTGTTGGCGGATGCATAGCCCTCTTCAGCCGTCGCGAGATTCTTGAGGTCCGTCTTCATCGACGCGACGTATGCGCGCTCTTTCGTTGCTGCGAACTTCGGGATCGCGATCGCGGCCAAGATGCCGATGATCACGACGACGATCAAAAGCTCGATCAGGGTAAATCCTTTCACGTTGCGCTTCATTAATGAATCTCCTAAGGAGTCGTGGGATGCCGCTGCTGCGGTGATCGGGCAGCGTAATGGCAACGGTCGCGCCAACTGGTGACCGCTTTGTAACTCATTATCGTCAAAGCACTTGCGAACTTTAGTAAACGTCTGGAGCGGCAATGTGCCAGCGCATTCTGCAATCTCTCTGGCGTTTCGCAATGTCGCAATCCTGTACAGTGGCTATGCCGAGCCCTCCATCTTCTGAAGCTTCCGGTGCAGCGTGGACGGATCGATCCCCAGCACCTCGGCGGCCCGCGTCTTGTTACCGCCGTTGGTCTCAAGCACCCACTTGATGTAGGCACGCTCGATCACGTCCAGCGTCGGATCGAGCCGCTCGGCGTCCCGTACCAGATGCTCGCCGGACTTGCTCGTAACGCGCTCGGGTAACGCGTCCGGCATGATCACAGGACCGCTCGTAACGATCGACGCTCGCTCCAGTGCGTTCTCCAGCTCGCGCACGTTTCCCGGCCAGTCGTACTCGCACATCGCGCTCATCGCTTCGGCGCTTACAGACTTGTTGGGATCCTTGGCGCGCATGAGAAAGGCTTCCACCAGCAGCGGGATGTCTTCCCTTCTCTGACGCAACGGCGGAAGATGAATCGCAATCACGTTGAGTCTGTAATACAAATCGCTTCGAAACTGCCCGGTCTTCACGTCGCGCTCCAGATCGCGGTTGGTGGCTGCTATGACGCGCGCATCGACGGGAATCGCCTCGGTTGCGCCGACAGGGAGCACTTCACGCTGTTGCAGCGTACGCAGGAGCTTCACCTGAGTCGCCGGCGTCATCTCGCCGACTTCATCGAGAAAGAACGTGCCACCCATCGCCGCTGCGATGAGGCCAGTCTTATCCTTCACCGCGCCGGTGAAGGATCCCTTCACGTGTCCGAACAGCTCGCTCTCAAGCAGACTCTCCGGCAGCGCACCGCAGTTTACGGAGAGGAACGGCTTGCCAGTGCGGCCGGACATCTCGTGGATGTAGCGTGCGACAACTTCCTTGCCGGTACCGGATTCACCTTGCAGCAGCACCGTCGAATCGGTGGGTGCGACGGTCGCGGCGAGCTGAAGCACGGATAACCAGTTGGCACTCTGCCCGATGGGTGAATTCTCCCGATCGCGCTTGCGAATCTCCTGTCGCAGGGTGCGGTTCTCCACACGCAGGGCACGGTGTTCGGCAGCTCGATGCACGATGGCCAGGAGCTCATCGTTGCGGAACGGCTTCTGTATGTAATAGAAGGCGCCCTCGTTCACCGCGTGCATGGCGGACTGCAGCGTCGCCTGCGCGGTCATGAGAATCACCGGTGTTTCGGGATTGGCAGTACGTGCGGCGGACAGCACATCCGCACCACCCACATCCGGCATGCGTATGTCGCTGATGACGATGTCGGGCTCGATCGCCCCGATCTGCTCGATCCCGGCCCGCCCGCCCTGAGCGGTGTGCGCCACGAAGCCGTTGTTGGTGAGCAGGATTCGAATGACGTCCAGGATACCCTGTTCATCGTCGATGATCAGTACACTGGGTGCTCTTGTGGGCGCAGTGGGTGTCATGTGCGTGGGAATAGGACGGTGAACCGTGATCCGCGAGCATCGCTGTCGACCACTACGACTCCGTGATGTGCCTCAACGGCACGATGCACGATTGCGAGCCCGAGCCCGCTTCCCCCCGGCTTGGTGGTAAAGAACGGATGGAACAGCTTGGGACGCGCAGCGTCCGTGATTCCAGGACCCGAATCGATGACACGCACGGCGATCGCGCCGCTCTCGAAAGCAGCGGCGCGCCAATCGAGCTGCTGGGGAAGCAGTGTCGCGGCTTCGATCCGCACGACTCCATCATCGGGCGATGCCTGCAAGGCGTTCAGCACCAGGTTGAAGAAGGCGCGGTGCAGCATGTCCTCGTCGCCACTTACTTCCATCGAGGTACGAGCGAAATCGCACTCGATCCGCGTTCCCTGGGGGCGTGACGGATGAGACGATGCCAGCTCGGCGGCGTTGCGCACGACACTCAGCAGATCGAGGCGACGCGTGAACGGGACGTCGACGCGGGCGAAATCGAGGAACCCGGTAAGCAGCCGGGCGAGTCGGTCGGACTCGCGCACCACGAGCGATGTGAGAACACGGTCGTCGCTGGAGGTCTGGGCGGACAATCCCAACTGCTCGACCGCGCTTCTGATCGAAGCGAGCGGATTCTTTATCTCATGTGCCATCGAAGCGCCGAGCTCGGCGACCGCTTCCAGACGCTCTGCGCGCAGATGAAGCCGCTCGACTTCACCCTGATGCAGACGGAAGCGAGCGAGCTCTTCGGCCATGGCTTCACTGCCGGCGCTCTGAGCGCGTAAACGGGAGGCGATGTACCCGCTCCCGAGCGCGACGACGGCGAATATGGCCAACTGAAGGAAGACGCCGATTCCCACCGTGTCGCCCTGAATCAGAACTCCCTCTCCTGCGTACAGCAGGATCGCGAGTGCCGAGATCAGTGTGACGCCGCGCGCTGGCAGGAGCAGCGCACTTATGGCGATGACGAGGATGTAGAGAGGGGCAAATTGAGACGAGGTCGATTGCCACGTCAGGTGCACCATCGCGGTGACGAGCAGGACGTCGAAGATGGCCTGGGAATAGAGAACAGCGATCGCTATCGAGCGGCGATAGACATGGGTGTACAGAGCGGACAGCCCCGTAAACAGCATTGCGGCGGCGAAGATCAGCGACGCCAACAGCGTATCGGCGCGGGAGGCGTACTGCCACGAATAAACGGCAGCGATGTAGACAGAGCCCGCCGCGGCCAGGCGCGCGACATATAGCCACCAGAGGATCCGGCGAGCGGGGAGCTGTGGCGGGCGCGACCTCGATATCGCAGCGACTGATTGCGGAGTGCGGTATTGCATTTTGCAATAGGTTGACGATGGGCGGCGGGCTCGTGCAACGGAATCGTGTCGTTGCGCCGTCCCCTACGCGGGAGCCCTGTGGACGGGGCCATCGAAAACCTGGCCTCACGCGTTCGCGCGGAAGAAGGATTAGAACGACTGTTCGAGTACCGACTTCGGTCGGATCGGGCACGGTTCCGGTAGATTTAGACACGGAATGCCAACAGACTTACAAGACCATAGTTGGGCTGGCACCTTGGCGACCAGGTTGATCTGGATCGTCGTGCTCGTCGCGGTGAGCGCGATCTTCGCGGCTGCCGAAGCCGCTTTGAGCATTCCAGTCGACGAGGAGGACGGACGATCCACGCCGACCACCGCCGCGCGAATCGGAAGCTCGCTCAGCGCGGTCGGCCTCGGTGTGGTGGGCGGGGCAGCCTGGTTCGCGCTCGCTGTCCTTCTTCATATAGTAGTCGGCGAGCTGGTGCCGAGAGCGGTCGCCCGGGAGCACCCGCATATTGCCCGCAAATATGCGGTGCCGGTGGTGCGCCTTATCGGCCAGATCCTCACCCCGTTCGTAATCGTCGTCAACTCGATCGCCAGTCTGGTTGCACGTGCATTCGGAATGCACGCGGTGGTCGAGAATGAGGTTCCGGCGCACTCGCCTGACGAGCTACGAACGCTCGTAATGCACTCGCACGCGCACGGCGAGCTCAACGAATCCGAGCGAGCGATGCTTGCAGGCGTCTTCGACTTCAAGCAGAAGCGGGCGCACGACGTGATGCGGCCGCGGACCGATGTCGTCGCGATCGACATCGATTTGACATCCGAGGAAGTGCTGCACGTGCTGCGCACCGAGCGGTACTCGCGGTACCCGGTGTATCGCGAAACTCTGGATGACATAGTCGGCGTGTTTCTCGCCAAGGATCTGTGGCTTCGCGACCAGAGCTCGCCGTTCAAGCTATCGGAGCTGATGCGGGAGGCGCTGTACGTTCCTGATAGCCGAGCGGCTGAGCGGGTGCTGGACGATCTCCGACGAACGCGCGCGTACATGGCGGTGGTCATCGACGAGTATGGTGGGACGGCCGGCATCATAACTATCGAAGACCTGGTCGAAGAGGTTATGGGTGACATAACCGACGAGTACGACATGGCTGCACGGACCTCGCTTGAGATGAACGGCGTGCTCGAGCTGGCCGGCACTCTGTCACTCATCGATGCACGGTCGGATTACGAGCTGGAGATCCCCGAGGGAGACTGGTCCACGCTGGGCGGATATGTATTCGCGCGTCTGGGGAGGCTCCCTCGCGTGGGTGACAGGGTTCGGATTCCGAATGCCGGTCTCGAGGTGGTCGCCATGGATGGGCGGCGGGTCGCGGCGCTGCGTGTGCTGCGGGAGTCCGCCGATACCGCCGCAGAAGCCCGACAGAAGGCGTGAGCACCGGCTCGTAATCGGAAGATCCACACGTGTGACGCCGTTGGGAAGAGGAGTCACTCGCACCGCCGGGACCGTCATGCCGGGTGTTGGAAGAGCAAGCGAATCGACGCTCAGCGTGACCGTGGTATAAGGGATCACGTCATCGAGCCGATACGCGCCGACTGAATCCGTTTCGATCTGTACGTCGCCGGTGGAGATCGAAATACCCGGAAGTGCGGGCTCGGTCGCATCCCGGATTCCGTTGTCGTTCTCATCCAGAAACAGCAGCCCGCCGATGCTCGCGCGTCCACGGAGCTGCGTCGGCGACAACGCCGCGATGTGCGCACTCGACATCACAACGACCGATCCACTCAACGATTGCAAGGTCGACCCATTGGATCCAGCCGTGGAACGCGCCTCGTATCTGGCCGCACGTGTCAGCATGTCGATAGACACGGTGAGGCGCGGCGCGGCGGCACTGGCTGGCCACTCCACTCCGAAATCGAGTCGCCCGGAGCGCGCGACTGGGGTGGAGATCGTGATGTAGTTGTCACCGGCTCCGCCAGTCGCAAATCCCGAACGGAGGCGGCTACCGAGCGGGAACAGGAACGGGATCGGCGATTCCGCGAACAGACCTCGCCCGGTCGAGGTCGAAGCCCCGTTGAACTGACGCGCGACATCGATGAACGGGCGCAGATACAGGGATCCGAGAGGCAGCGACATGAAAAGGCGCAGGCGCTGCGTATCCGTCAGCCCGTAGCCTGCGATGGCGAGAGTCGCGCTCGCGGCATATCCCGCTCGAGCGATGCGCCAGATCGCAGTCGCCGTTGCGTTGGAATAGCGGACGGGAGATAGCGCTGACATCGATGCAAGCCGCCTGTTCGCATATGTAACGAAGGCATCGAACATCGGCGACGGTGCATAGCGCAGGTCGGCGTTCGTCGATGCGCTCGCGTAACGGAAAGATGCGTTGAGGTCGTCGCGCAGGTGCGTCGTCAGGAGCAACGAGGGCTCGATCATCGTGCGGTGCGATCCGGTCGACAGGCGCAGACCTGCTCCGGTCGTAACACGCGGGAACGGTGCGTATCTAAGCGTCGACTCCGCTGCGTAGTCACAGGTCGTGATCTCACAGCGCCCAATCGCGACGTTGTACACAGCAGTGCGCGCGGGCAACGCATTGTCGGCGACCGATACGTAGCGAGTCACCGATCGTTCTTCGCCCGCTGTGCCGTACGCTGAGACGGTAAGACGGTTGGAGCCACGAGAGGTTGGCATCGAGATCGCGTACGTTCCCGTCGAATCCGTGCGGCCGGAGTACACGAGCACGCCGTCGCGGTAAGCTTCGACATCCCAACCTGGGCCGGTGGCACCAACGAGTGCAACGGGCGGGGCGTCGTCGTGGATGACCGGCTGGGTGGAGAGGAATATTCCAGCGCCGATCGCAGTGCCGTCGCCGAGGGGCACTCGCCCGACACGGGCATAACGAAGCAAGGTGCCGGCAAGCTCTCGATCCCAGTGCCAGGCGACAATCCCAGGACGGCGATTCAACGGACTCAGCACATCGACGTCGAGTGCGCCACGGAGGAAGTTGGCGCCCATGCCGAGGTGTATGTTCGGCTGCGCAGTCGCACTCATGCTGGATGTCGTCGCGTCGTAGTCGACGATCAGGGTGGACGGCAGCAGCGGCGTTGTTCTGGTTATTGCGTGCGGCGCGTCGAGATCCTGTTTGGCGGCGTCCAGCAGAGCGCGCCGTTTCTCGCGTGCGGCGCGACGGCTTGCTGGCAATCCCCCATCGTCGACGATGGTGGCTGTGAGATCGTCCCAGTCGACGAGGATCGATGCGTGCAGCATCACCGCCAATGAATCGGCTGGCAGGTACTCGTTGGACGCGTCTGTTTTACGAAACTGCGCGAGCGCAAGTACAGGGGCCACTGGAAGCAGAGCTGCGTCGCCAATTCGGCGCGCGACGACGACGGCCGAAGCAGCGGTACCGATTCGAACTTCGAGAATTACCGGCTCAGCGAGTAGCGAGTCGTGTCGAATTCCAGGCTGGTATTGCTGTGGGGCAAGTGTTGCCGCAAGAATGAATGCCAGTGTCGTCACGATGGATCGTCGATGCTCTCCGGAGGTCGGGAAGCAATCTTCCATCACACGCTGGAACTGGCTGTGGCCCGAGCCCGCAGGATTGGGCAAAACATCGCACCGCTTTGCCGACAGCTGCACCGGACGCGGCGACAGTTGTCGCTGGACGACCGATGTAATAGCCGGATTGCTGGCGGGAGTTACGGTGGTGGCCGTTTGCGTGCTCGGGTATGAGCAGCGGGTGTACGGGTGACCGAGCGGTAGTGCGCGAATGCATTCGCGCACTACCGCCAATCAAGTGCTACACGGCATCACTCAGACTGGTGAAGTTGAAATCACGGACCTTGAGCGGCGGCATGATGATTGCCGCACCGGGGCTGCTGTCTTCACTTGCGCTCACTCGTACCGGCGCGCCGAATGCCTCGACGTTGTTGAGCATGAAGATCGGGGACTCGTTGTATCGGAAGTTCTTGATCGCGTGCGTCACCTTGCCGTTCTCGATCAGAAACGTTCCGTCGCGTGTGAGACCCGTGAACAGAATGGTGCGCTGATCCACGGGGCGAATGTACCAGAAACGCGTAACGAGAATTCCACGCTCGGTGCTCGCGATCATCTGCGGGATCGATGAATCTCCACCCATGAGGCGCATGCAGCCGAAGGCGAGACCTGTTGGCTGCTTGCCCTGCTTCTGCGCCCAGAAGCGATCGTAATTGAGGTTCTTGAGAATTCCGTTCTCGATGAACACGACCTTCTCGGTCGGACGACCGTCGCCGGTGATGCTGCTGCCGATATTGTCTGCTGGATCGGAAACGAGAGTAACGCGTTCGTCAGCGACTTTCATTCCGATCTTGTTTCCGCCACCGGGCTTGGAGAAGAACGATCGCCCTTCGTCCGCCGAGCGGGCCTGTGCGGAGAAGGCGATGATCGGGATGAGATTTCCGACAGCTGTCGGCTCCAGCACTACGGTATAGCGACCGGGTTCGACCGCGACCGGATTGCGGGACTTGCCTGCTTTTTCCGTGGCCGTTGCTCCGACCGCATCGGCGTCGATCCCCGACCAGTCATTGGCGTTGGCACCGCCCCAGCCAGAGCCGGTGCCGTCGGGTGTGCGCACTGTCGCGGTCATGCTGCAACCACCGCTCTGCTCGAAGGCGAACAACCCATGCGAATTGATGAGCGCGCGTGTGCCAACGCGAGACTCGATGTAACCGGTTGCGACGAATCCCGCGGCGCGCGCGCGATCGGTCACCGCCTTCACAGCGCGTGCGCGCTCTGCGGCCTCGGGGAACGAGATGGTCTGCGAACGCTCGGGTGGATACGTCTGCGGCCCGAGCCCCGGCATGGATTCGGGATCTTCCACACTCAGGCGCGCAAGCTCCTCGGCTGCTTTCACAGCGGCGGCCAGTGATGCGTCGTCCGTCTTGTTGGTCGTGACACTGGCTGAGCGCTTTCCGAATGTGCTTCGGATCGAGAGCGTCGTGTCGGTATCATCACCGGCGGTGGAAACCTGATTCACGGCGAAGCGAGTATTCGCGCGCGCGTTGCTGTTGATGCTGACCGAAGTCTCGTCGGCCTTGGCGAATGACAGAACGCGCTTGCCGAGCGCTTCTGCTTCGGAGCGCGTGAGGATGCCGGCTGGTACGGCACCAAATAGCGACTTCGGCCGACTCATGCCTTTCTCCCGGTGTTGATGACGTTGATGTTGCGGAAGCGGCTCGGAACGCAGCCGTGACTTATCGCATTCGACTGACTCGGCTGCCCCTTGCCATCGCTGAATGCACCGCCGAGCTCGTAGGATTTCTGACCACCGATCATGTCGAGGCTACCCCAGAAATCCGGGGTGCGCATCTGGTACGCGACGTCCTTCAACATGCCGACGATCTTGCCGCCCTTGATCTCGTAGAAGACCTGTCCGCCGAACTGTGCATTGTAGCGCTGCTGGTCGATCGAGAAGGAGCCGTCGCCGATGATCGCGATACCGCGATCGGTGGCTGCGATGATGTCGTTGTAGCTGATGTCCTTCTCGCCTGGCAACAGCGACACATTGGGCATGCGCTGGAACTGCACATCCTGCCAGGACTGACCGTACGAGCAGCCGTGCGAGCGCGTCGGCTTTCCCTGGCTCTTGTACCACCAGTCGAGCTGCATCGCTTGCTCGCGGGTTGTCTGATAATCCTGAAGGATCCCGTTCTTGATGATCATGAAATCATCAGGCTTGACTCCCTCGTCGTCCCAGCCGATGGCCGAGAGCGATCCGTGTTGCGTGCGGTCACCGCGGATGTTCATGAGCGGCGAGCCGAATTTGAGCTTGCCGAGCATCTTCTCGGGTGGACTCACGAAGCTCGTGCCTGCATAGTTGGCCTCGAACCCTTCGGCGCGATCGAGCTCGGTCGGGTGTGCGACGGATTCGTGGATCGTGAGCCAGAGGTGCGATGGGTGCAGGACGAGATCGTAGCGACCGACGTCGACCGACTTCGCAGAAAGCTTCTGCACCGCTTCGTTGGCCCACCGTGTCGCGTTCTCGACCATGTTCGCGCCGGTGACATATTCGTAACCGAGCCCCATCGGAGCGACGTCGTTCGACTGGCGGCTCTGGAAATCGGCAAAGTCGGCCGAAACGGCAGTCACATTCATCGACGGCTGCGCGCGATAGATCGTCTGGACTACGAAGGTCCCGTCGCTTGTCGCGAGCGTCTTCTCCTCGCGCAGGAAGAACATGTTCGACGTTACAAATTTGGCACCCTGAACCTTGAGTGCAGCGGCATTTGCGTCGAGCAGGAGTGCGACCTTGTCCGTTATCGGAACGTCGAACGGATCGATCTTGATGGGACTCTTCCACTCGCCGGTCGCGGCTGGCGCAGGAGCGAGAACGATCGGTCTGAGCTGCACCGCACTGTTCGCCTTGGCGATCGCCACCGCATCGCGAGCTATCTGCGCGACGACGTCCTTGGTGAGGATGTTGCTCGCGGCGAATCCCCATGCCCCGTTGGATAACGCGCGTACGCCGAAGCCGAGTGTGTCGCTGTCGTCCGCGCCCTGCAGCCGATTCTCGCGCGTGCTGATGCGCTGCGAGCGTCGGGCGGAAATGCGAATGTCGGCGTAGGTTGCGCCGGCGGCGCGGGCCGCATCGAGGGCGACCTGTGTCAGCTCCCGATAGGTCGGATCGCCGATGGAGGAGCCAGTCGATGAGATGAGACGGTCGACTGTGCCGAGACCACGAGTGCCAATGGCGCTCGTGGCAGCAACGGCGGATACCGTCTTGATGAAGTCGCGGCGAGAATGGGTCATTGCACTTGTGAGGGTGAGTGCGATCTGCTGCTACATGGATGTGCTACGGTAAAGCCGCCAAGTCTGTTGAAGTCGTACCGGCGAATGGTCCGGTCAAGCCGGGGCGATGACGAACGTTCCCGTTGACGCGATTGCCATGATTGCACCGAATTGTGGTGCCGGCGCCCATTCCAGCGGTGGGCGCGGCGTTGCGCCCCTCGGAGGTGCCCCATGGCGCTCGGCGGCGGCGCGGGCGCGTTCTTCAGTTGGAAACTCGCCCACTCTGTAGCCAGGGCGACCAAGTGGTGTGAATGTGAGGACAAATCGTCTCGGCATGGCAGTCGGCGTATCTCTCCTAAAGAGGGTGAACCGAAAATAAGCTCCCGCGCCAGATCCGGCTATTCGGCGCAAGAATCCGCTGGATCAATCGTGCAGATGGGTCGCGCGCGGCGCGGCTATGGCATGTGGTATGCCCGCCACTGCGGCAAATGCCGGAGGCACGGGGCTGTCCGACGGAATAGCGGTGGCGCGCCGAATCCACATTCCTTTTCACACTCCATTCACACTGCGGAGAGTACGATGACGACACCTGAACTGAACACCCCGGGGAACGCAGGATACGGCGCGAGCATGCCGCAAGGAAATACAGTACCAGCCGGGCCCACCGACGACGTTTCATTCGCGAAGAGCCTCGGCGTCGATCAGACGTCCGATACAGCAGAAAAAGTGAAGGACGCAGCCCACCATGGGATTGCGAGCGCAGAGGATGCAATGAGTCAGTTGCAGGCGAAGGCGAGCGAACTCACATCGAACCTGATCAACAAGGTCAACGTGGACGAGCTGACGGCAAAGCTCGAAGAACAGGTCCGGGAGCATCCTGCGCGTACGCTGATGTTTGCAGCTGGCGCCGGATTTCTGCTTGGCCGCGCAGCCAGGAAATAACGATGTCTGCGCCGTCGGTACGCGATATCGCGTCCGGCCGCTCGCTCGGTGATCTACTGAGCGAGCTGACGGAAGGCGGCGCGGAACTGGTGCGCGACGAGATTCGACTCGCTCGTGCGGAGACAGTGGAGTCGCTGCTCGAGCTGGGACGCGGAGCGATTCTGCTTGGGGTCGGTATCGCGTTGGCGCTCTGCGCGGCAGCCGCAGCTGTGGCGTGTCTCATCATGGTCGTTTCGCAGTATCTGGCGGGCGATCGCGCCTGGCTCGGGGCGCTGATAGTCGCGGTGGTACTAGGCGCGATCGGTTGGTTGTGCGTGTGGCGGAGCAGCCGGTCATTCTCCGGGTCGGCACTCGCACCGCGCGAAACAACGAAGTCACTCAAGGAGACGGCGGTATGGCTGAGACATCCCACGAGATCCGGCGCCAGATAGACGACACACGGGCGCGGCTCGGCAATACGATCGCCGCGATCGAGCGCAAGGTCGATCCGCAGCGTGTCGTCGACGAGCATCCGCTCACCCTGGTGGGAGTTGCATTCGGAGCGGGAGTGTTGCTGGCGACTACCGGGGCGACGAGTCGCGCGGTCAACGAAGTGCGCGATCAGGTCAAGCACAGAGCAACGAAGATCAATGAAACGGCAGGCAGCGCGCTGGACGGCGTGATCCACGCGATTGTCGGCGCAGCTACACAGGCTGTAGTCGAGAAGGTGTCAGAGCTGCTCCACGTTTCGGGCAGTGCGCCAGACGAAAAGCGACGGGCCGTGGACGCAAGACGCAGAGCGCAGGTGCGCGCCGCGTAGGCGACGTGCACCTGCAGCTCCTCCATCTATTGCATGTGGGGAGTGGGGGGATGCATTCCCGCCCCACCGCTCGTTAGCGGTTACGACTTGTGCGACGTGTCCTTGACCGATTTCTTCACGTCGTTGCCGGATTTCTGCAAGGCCTTGTGCGTGTCGCTGGCTTCCTCATGCACGCCTGCCTTTGCCGACCTTCCGACGTGCTTGATCGAGGCGCTCACATCGCGCGCCGCCTTGTTGAGTCCGCCGGGCTTGTGGTTCGGATCGTGGATTGTGTCACCGACGGCATGCGATAGAGTCGATTTGGTGCTCCGGCCCGCCTTTTTCAGAACCTTGTGCGTCTTGCTCCCGACTGTCTTTACGCCGGACTTGACGGCGCGTCCGGTGCTCTTTGCGGCGCCACTCACCGCGCGGGCGGCGCCATTGATGCCGCCATGGTGAATCGTGTCCTGCGCGGATGCGGGATTCGCGATCAGGGCACCTGTAAGTGTCGCTGCTGCGATCAAAGTCGATATGCGGAACATCTTGCCTCTCTGAATGGGTTCGGTAGCGATTCCTACCGCGCCTGGAAGTGCAAGAGGCGCGCTAACTCCGTGTCCGGGGGCGCAATTTTCAGTTAGATTCGCGGACCTCTATCGAACGACCGTTCGACAACCTTGCAAATGGTGCCTCCAGGCGGCATCGTCTTGGATGCGATTCTCCACTGTTTTCGGCTTGGCGGCCGGCCCGGCACTCCTCCTCACCAGCACTATGCTGGCGCAGCAGGTGTCGTCATCGAATGCGCCGGCTCTGATGGCCGCCGGCATCTCCCGGCAGCTTGCCGATTATCGCGCATCAAGAATCAGCGACGTACGCTACGATCTGTCGCTGGATGTGACCGCGCACGATACCGCGCACGGTCATGTCACAATCGCATTCGCACGGTCGGGCACGGGTGACGCGATAGTCGATTTCCGCGGGCCGCATCTTGGCACAGTGATTCTCAACGGTGCGGCACTGCCACCGGATGTCAGCAACGGAATGCACATCCGGCTCCCGGCCGCATCGCTCAGGCGTGGAGAGAACAGTGTATCGATGAGCTTCTCCGCACTCATCGCCCCTGCAGGCGCGAGTGTGATTCGATATCACGACGTAACGGATGGCGCGGACTATCTATACACGCTACTGGTGCCTTCGGACGCAAACCAACTCTTTCCCTGCTTCGACCAGCCGGACATCAAGGCACGCACAGCGCTGACTCTCACCATTCCCGAGAAGTGGAATGCAGTCGCGAATGGAACAGTCCAACGTATCGACTCGTCTCCGGCTACGAGGACAATTCACTTCACGCGCACGAAGCCGATCAGCACGTATCTGATAGCGTTCGCAGCCGGTCCATGGGCTCGCGTCACACGTTCAGTAAATGGCCACCCGATCACGATGTACGTGCGGGCCTCTCGGGCCAAGGAAGCAGAAGCCGATTCGATGATCGCAGCCAACGGTCGAGCGATGCACTGGCTGGCGGAATATTTCAACTTTCCATATCCGTGGCCCAAACTCGACTTCGTGCTGGCACCTGCCTTTCCGTTCGGTGGGATGGAGCATCCGGGCGCGATCTTCTACAACGAGAACAGCTTCATATTTCGTGAGCGCGCGACGAGGCCGCAGCGCATCTCCCGCGAGGCGACGATCTACCACGAAGTCGCGCACCAGTGGTTCGGTGATCTTGTCACGATGAAGTGGTTCGACGATCTGTGGCTCAAGGAAGGTTTCGCGACGTACATGGCGGCGAAGATGCGCGCGTCGCTGGAGCCGCGGTCGAATGCGTGGGAGACGTTCTACCTCCAGAACAAGCCGAGCGCTTATGGCGTCGACCGAACAGAAGGAACCACGCCGATCTGGCAATCGCTGGCGAATCTGGACCAGGCGAAGAGCAACTACGGGGCGATTGTCTACAACAAGGCGCCAGGCGTCATCAAGCAGCTGAACTATCTAGTGGGGGATTCGGCGTTCAGGCATGGGTTGCATGATTATCTCGCACTGCACGCCTACGGTAACGCGACGTGGCAGGATCTTCTCTCATCGGTCGGAGCGGCGGCAAAGATTCCGCTCAAGAAGTGGGGCGGGGCTTACATCCTGCGTCCTGGCATGCCGGTCATCGATCAACATCTGAATGTGCGCGATGGCGTGCTCGAGAGTTTGTCTCTGGCGCAGCACCCAGCTCAACCGATCTCCGGTGCAGGGCCGTGGCCGATCCGCACGCAAGTGCTGCTGCGATATCCCGGAGGGCGAACCGATCGCCTGCTCATCAATCTGGCCTCCGACAGTACCGTCGCGCGGTTCGCCAATAACCCGCCGGCGCCGGAATTCGTCTTCGCCAATGCCGGTGACAACGCGTACGCACTCGTCATTCCCGACTCGGCAAGCGGTCACTGGCTGGCGGACAGCGTGGGAACACTGACAGATCCATTGACACGCGCGATGGGATGGGACGCACTGTGGGAACTGGTGCGCCGCCGAGGCCTCACGCCGGCTCAGTTCATCTCGATCGCAGAGCGAGCATTGCCGGCCGAGCAGGACGAGCAGATCCTGGGTGCACAACTGCGACATGTAACGCGCGCGGCGGAGGCGTATCTGTCGCCGACAGAACGGACCGCACTGCTACCCGGATTGGAGAGCTCGCTCCGATCCGTCGAGAGCGATTCCACGCGACCGTACGAGATCCGAAAGCCCAATCTGGATGCGCTGATCCGAGTAACACACACGCCGGCTGGCCTCGAGTATCTGGATCATCTTCTCGACAGTGCTAACGCAGCAGGCGCACCACTCAAGGCGCCGACGCGATGGGCGATTGTTACTCATCTCGTCGCGACACGTGCCCCCACCGCGATGAGCAGGCTGGCAGCAGAAACGACGAGCGACTCGACGAGCGAGGGCAAGCGGTATGCATTCATTGCCAGAGCAGCGACGCCCGACTCGAATGTCAAGCGCGAGTACTTCACACGCTATCTGAGCGACCCGAATCTCAACGAGGAGTGGGCTACGTCGAGCCTCGGCGCGTTCAACGAGATCGATCAGCAGGCTCTCACGCTCAAGTATCTCAAGCCCGCGCTGGATACACTGCCATGGTTGCAGCGTAACCGACGCATCTTCTTCATCGGATCGTGGCTGGGTGGCTTCATCGGCGGCCAGACGACAGCCGAAGCGGCTAAGACGGTGCGCTCGTTCCTCGATTCGAACCCAAACCTTGGCGCCGATTTACGTCAGAAGATATTGCAGACGCTCGACGAGCTCGAGACTACGGTGGAGATTCGGTCGCCGAAGCGCGCGACGGGAGCGTCCTGAGGGAAGAACGTTCCCTTCAGCGTTGCCATTCCATCCGTGGCCCGGAAGAGACCCGCTGCGTCGGTTACTTCTTGAACAGACTCAGATATTCGCCGTAGCCCTGCGCCTGGAGCTGATCCACTGGGACGAAGCGAAGCGACGCCGAGTTCATGCAGTAACGATTGCCGGTCGGCTTGGGGCCGTCGTCGAACAGATGGCCCAGATGGGAGTTCGCGTGCGCTGAGCGAACTTCTGTTCTGGCGTAACCGAGTAGATGGTCGGTATCGGTCTTTATGTTCGCAGGTACGAGCGGCTTGGTGAAACTTGGCCAACCCGTTCCAGAATCGAACTTATCGGTGGAGCTGAACAGCGGCTCGCCGGAAACAATGTCGACGTAGATACCGGGGGTGTGGTTATTCCAGTATTCGTTGTGGAATGGCGTTTCTGTCGCCGCCTTCTGCGTAACATCGAACTGCTCGCGAGTCAGCTTGCTACGCAGCTCTGACTCGGATGGCTTCTTGTAGTTGATCATATTCTTTATGGAGTATTGCTGTGCCTGTACAGCGGGTGCGGCCGACACCGCGACTGCGAAACCCAGCGTGACCCCGAGTACGTACCGGTTGAGCGAGAACATCGCGCGCGTCCTTAAGTAGGGTTGATCGGGCACATTCGTACCTCGTATCTGTCTGAAATATGTACGTCAGGACGCGCAAAATGGTTCTATTGCCGCCCGGATTTACCCGGGCCGGCCAGGATATTCTCGAACACTGTAAGAGCCCGCGGATCGTTCGACTGTCCGAGCCAGAAGAGCGCCTTTTTCCGCACGGACGGATCGCGATTGGTCTGCGCAACGTGAATCAGTGCGGGAATTCCCTCCCCGCGCGGTTGCTGGGATAGTGCGAAGACGGCGCTCTCGCGGACTGCACGATCGACGGTGTCCTCGGCAACCAACTGAGAGAGGTTTGCCGTAACGGTGTCGCCAGCCATCTGGCCGAGCCAGAAGACGGCGTCACGTCTGGTCTCGCTCGGTACGCTTGCGTCACGTGCAAGCTGCATCAGCTGAGGCCAGATGACGACACTATCGCCGAGCGTGGCGGGAAAGATGGCTTTTTTCCCGACTGCGACAGATGACTGCTTCGCGAGTGCAACGAGGTAAGCCGCGGCTGTCTGCGGCGCGACATCGCCAAGATCGGTGACCCCATTCACAGTGCGCCAGCGACCGCCGACGTATGATCTGAGGCCGGTCACCGTGTGATCGTGTACGTCGAGCACGATACGAACGGGACCGCGGCCACAGTCGGCGTCCCATTCCACATCTGCCGTACTGCGTTGTCCGGAGGTGTTGCGATTTCCGTAATTGCCTACATATACGGAATTACCCGACCCGCATACATCGGGACGTGCGCGGAAGGTAAACCGCACTGTTCCATCCGGCGCGGAACGCACGCGGTCCGCGATCGATTGGCCTGACTGCGCACCGGCAGAGACGGATGTGGCCGCGAGGACTGCGAGCGCGAGAATTGTTCGCGCGCTGGGGAAAATCGAATCTCCTATCACTTGTCGAGTACCTCGCTAATGGCCTTGATTGCGCGTGGATCGTGTGATTGACCGAGCCAGAAGATGGCTTTTTTCCGCGAATCGGTATCCTTGTCGGTGCGTGCGATGGAAATAAGCTTGTCGAGCGCGGCGGGGTCGCGGCTTTGCGAGAAGACGAAGATCATCTGCTCGCGAAGCTCGCCCGGCGGAAGCGCATCATACAGGCGGGTCAGCCGGGGAATCGACGCTCCGGCCTGTCCCGCGAGGAAGAGCGCACGCTTTCTGTTGTCGACGCTCTCATTACTGCGCTGCGCAAGCTGCAGGAGCCACTCGGCGCGATCCGGCGACGAGCCCTGCGAAATTGCGAAGAGAGTCTGGTTCCTGAGGTCGTCGTCCGTGAGCTTTGTATATAGGTCCCGAAGAAACTGCGCATTCGGCACGCCGCCCTTTTGCTGGCCGAGCCAGAAGATCGCCTTGCCGCGTAGCGCGCCTGGCTGTGACGCATCGGACGCGTACGCCCGGAGAATGCTCGTCCCACGCTCGCCGGCCGACTGACCAAGCGCGAAGAGCGCCTTGTCGCGAAGCTCCTGGTCAGAAGACTTGTGCAGTATGTCCGACAGCACACTCACGGCGCGGTCACTGTGCACCTGCGACAACCAGAAGACAGCCTGACCGCGCACATCGGCATCGGGATCCGTCTGTGCTACGTGCAGCAACACGTCCACCGCTTGTGGCGACTGCTTCTGGGCCACGAGGAATACAGCCTTTCTGCGAAGCGAGGCGGAGCACTCATCGCGTCGCGCAAGTACCTTTTCGAGGATTGGCTCGGCACGATCCGCGTCCATCTGCAGCAGCGCGTTGAGCGCGGCAACACGCTCGTCGTCGTCTTCATTGACGCACTTGGCCGACGCAGCACCGCGCGCGGTGGAACTGCTCGCAGCAGTTCCGGAAGCCTGAGCGGCTATACTTGCGGCACACGTGGCGTCGCCCTGTTGCGCGAGCTCTCCGCATATACGCGTAGCGAGCGTGGCGGCGTCGCTGCGTCGGCCAAAGTCAGGGAAGCGTTGTTGGAGCGTTGCAAGAATGTTGTGCGCCGTGCGCATCGACGCAGCGCCGCCTGAGCGATACTGAGCGAAGGCCTCATAGTACATCGCATCCGGCAACAGCGACGACTGTGGATAGCGTACGCCGACTTCGTGGAACAGCTTCGCAGCGCGATCGTAGTCGCCCTTGGTGAGCGCATCGCGAGCGCTGCGATACAGAGAGTCAGCGGGATCGGCGGTCGCCGGACCGAAGAGCGCGGATGTAGCACCACTGCGTGTGGCCGAGTTATCTGCCGCAGCCGCTGCTGCGAACGCTCGCGGCGCTGGAATCGAGAGCGAGGCCGCGATCGCGCAGATTATGTAGAGCTTCATGTCGATCCTTCCTTATTGTAGGTGCGTTGCGACGCCCGCCGGTACTGCGGTACGAAGTCGCGTTATGACATCGGAATGGCGAACCGATCCATCGATCATCTCTCGATCGATCGGCGTGTTCGCCGGTGATAGTTGGGTCATCTGAACGAGCACGAGCTCGAGGTCCTGCAATAGTCTCTGTCGCGCTGGATCGGCGGCGGCGGGCGAATCAAGCAGCAAACGCGTCTGCGACAGCAGAGCACGCGCCCACGATGCCATTTCGGCGTCACCGCGCGCGTCGTGCGCCTCGGTCTGGTACGAGGTAAGCAAAGCCTCGACCGCTGTGAAATGGCGAACCGTCGCCAGTGTATACGCTTGCGAGCGCGCAGCGGCGTTCGATCCCGCCGCGCCGTCGACAGTCGCATACGTTCCATGATTCGCTGTGATGCGAGTATGCGCCGGCAGCGGTTGCAGGCTCCTGGTCTCAGTCGCGTCGCCGGTATCGATGGTGGAATCGCGCGGCTGCGGCACCGCGACCGCTACCTGAGGCGCACTCTGGGGCACGCTCTGCGGAGCGCTCTGCGGAGCGCTCTGCGGAGCGCTCTGCGCGAGTGGACTCGCGTGTGGTCCGACGCGTGAGTGCACTTCCACACCGATTCCAATGCCGACGCCGAGCAGGAGACCGGCGGCCACGAGCACGCCCCATATTGGCCGCCTGCGGATCGATCCACGGAGGCCGCCCTGCTCCCCTATCTCGTGCCACATCTCTTCGCGCGGCACGATGTCGGGTGGCCGATTGTAGTCCGCGCCGAACCGGGCAAGAAGCGCGTCGAGTTCCCTGTCCTCGGCGTCATTCACCGTTGGCTCCGGTGGATCGCCCGGATCCTGCCCGTGGATGTAATTGTCGTCGTTCATTGCCTGTCCCTCGCGAAATGCTTGAGCGATTCGCGCAGTTTTGCGCGCGCCCGAAAGAGCTGTCCCTTGGATGTCGTTTCGGCGACGCCAAGAGTGCGTGCAATTTCCTGATGGCTGAATCCCTCGATCTCGTACATCACGAACACCGCGCGATATCCGGCTGGCAGGGCATCGATCGCTGCATGTAATTGCTCCCGCAGATCGACGTCGGCGTGGTTATCGTTGCCGCCGACGTCGGCGGCAGCGTCGAGCGGAACGTGTCGTTTGTCCATGCGTGCTCGTTTGCGCAGCGCGCCAAGTGCGATGGAAACCGCGATACTGTGCAGCCACGTACCGAGTGCTGATTCATGCCTGAACTCCCCGAGTCTTCCAAATGCGCGAATGAACGTTTCCTGCGTTATGTCGCGGGCGGCGTCATCATCGCCGGCCAACCTGAAGGCAACTCGATACACACGATCCACATGCCGGTCGTAGAGATCGCGCTGTGCGGCTGGATCTCCGGAGCCGGCGCGGGTGACGAGCTCTCGCTCGGACCGCGCGGATGTGATGTCGGTTACAGGTGCCGTCATTGTCTCTTCTTGGACGGCGGGATGGCTCTGGAGGTTGTGCGGATCCGGGGACCCGGTTTCGATGGCATTTCAGGTGACAGGCACGGATACAACCGTGCCCCACATTCGCGTGCCATCGTTTTGCTCCTGCAGCGAGGCGCTGACTGGGACGACGGGCGGGTGGGTTCCCGCCGTCGTGGACGATGAGGCGAGGCGGGTATACGTGGCCCCCGCTGAAACTACGACCGCAACTGCAACTGCAACTGCTAGTGCATGTCGGGCGCTGGGCCGCTCCTCGGACGGGGAGCCCGGAGGAGAAGCACCGCGGGCGAGACGACAATGAACGTGAGCATGATCATGATCCACGCGTCGTTGTAGCTGAGCATGGACGCTTGCCGCTCCAGGGTGCCTTCGAGCAGGGCGTACCATGTTCTGGCGGCGGTTACGGCCGGCATCCCCTGGGCCATGAGGCCGGCGATCACGCTGTGCTGGCGCGCGACCAGCTCTGGGTTGGTCGAATACAGATTTGTGATCAGATCAGCCCGGTGCATCTGGGCATGGGTGGTCACATAAGTGCTCAGAATCGCGATGCCGAATGAACCACCCAGTTGGCGCGAGAGATTGATGAGGCCGGAGGCCTGTTGCGCCTCGCTTGGCTCCAGAACGCCATAGGCGACGTTATTGATTGGCGTGAAGAGGAAGCCGAGCGCGAAGCCGCGATAGATGAGGGCGTATCGGACATCGCCCTCGCCCGCCTGTGGCGTCAGGTGACCCAGCTTCCACATGGCGACGGTGAATATGGAGATGCCGATCACTATAAGGATGCGGCCGTCGACCAGCGGCTTGGCCCCATTCAGAAGCTTGCCGCAGATGATTGCCGCGATGGCTGTTGCGATACCGCCGGGCAGCAGCGCGAGGCCGGTGTCCATCGGCGTCAGGCCGAGTATGGTCTGGGTGAAGAGCGGGAAGATGAAGGTCCCGCCGTAGAGGCCAAAGCCAAGCGCGATGAAGAGGAAGATCGACGCCGACAACTGCCTGTTCTTGAGAACTCTGAAGTCGACCACGGGATGCTTGTTCCGGGACGACAGCTCCCACCAGAGCATCACGGTGAGGCAGATACCGGAGACGATCGAGAGGCGCAGGATGAGCGAATCCGAGAACCAGTCGTTGCGGTTGCCTTCCTCGAGGACGTACTGCAATGATCCCACGCCGACCATGAGCAGCAGTATCCCGACGAAATCGATCCCGCCTTCCCTGCCTCTCTTGCCGGGCGGGTCGTGGAGAAACGTGCTGACCAGGAACGCCGAGACGATTCCAATCGGAATGTTGATGAAGAAACACCAGTTCCAGCTGTAATTGTCCGTTATCCAGCCGCCCAGGGTCGGCCCGAGTGTGGGGGCGACAATGATGCCGAGTATGAAGATCGCCTGGACCATGCCCTGCTGATCGCGCGGGAAGATCTGGCGGATCGTGGCCTGGGCGGTGGAAAGCAGGGCTGCGCCACCGGCGCCCTGAACGATTCGCCAGATGACGATCTCGGTGAGGCTGGTGGAGGTGCCGCAGAGAAACGACGCAACGACGAAGATGATGATCGACGCCGTGAGGTAGTTTTTCCGGCCGAAGGTTTCAGTGAGGAACGCCGTCATGGGTAGGACGACGACGTTCGATAGTATGTAGCCTGTGAGAACCCAACCGATTTCCTCGAGCGTGGCGCCGAGGTTTCCGGCCATCTGGGGAAGTGCGACGTTGACGATGGTGGTGTCGAGCACCTCCATAATCGCCGCCGTTATGAGACCAGCCAGGATGATCCAGCGGAAGGGGTTCAGCTCCTCCGATTCGGAGGCATTCGCGGGTACTGCTGCTGCGGTCGCCATTGATCCAATGAAGAAAAACGGCGACCGCGAATTGGGCTAGTGGCTGGCGACAGATACGTTTGTTCTGGCCGGCAAATTATCGATGAAGAATTCCATCATCCGCTCCGTATTGAGCGCGGAGTGACCCTGGTCCGGCCCGACCTGCACGTCGAAGCTCTTGCCTGCTTTCTGGAGAGCCGAGACCATCTGCATGGTGTTCGAGTTGTGGACATTGTTGTCGGCGGTTCCGTAGTAGAGCATCAGCCGGCCCTTGAGCTGGGACGCGTAGGTCATCGCGCTGGCCGCATCGTAGCCCGCGGCGTTTTCCTCCGGAATCCACATGTACCGTTCGGTGTAGATGGTGTCGTAGTTGCGCCAGTCCGTCGGCGGCGACATGCTGCATGCAGCGGCGAAGAGATCGGGGTAGCGAAGCAACGACATGAGCGACGCGTATCCGCCATACGACGTACCGTAAATCCCAACCCGATCGCGGTCGACGTATGGGCGTGCGTCGAGTGCGCGCACACCTGCGGCCTGATCGTCGATCTCGACGATGCCGAGCTTTTCGTAGATGGCGTCGAGGAAATGCTTGCCGCGGCCGTCGGCACTTCGTGAGTCGAGGGTGGCTACAAGAAATCCGAGCTCGGTGAGTCGATTCGGGAGGGTGAAGTTCTCGGTTGCACCGTTGGTATTGGGGCCTCCATAGACGCTGACGAGGAGCGGGTACTTCCTGGTCGGATCGAAGTTGGAAGGAAAGTGCAGCATTCCGTGCAGCATTGTCGTTCCGTCACCCGCCTTGTAGCTGAACATTTCCACGCGCTTGAGACCGAGCTGCTCGAACTTCGTCATGTCGCTCCGGGCGATCTCCGCAGCGACCTTTCCGCCGGCAGTGACGAGCTGTGCCATCGGTGGCCGATCGTGAGTCTGCGCGACGTCGACGAAGTATTTGCCGTCGGGTGCGAAGCTTATCGTATGATTGAAGGCAGGATCCGTGAGGCGACGGTCGTTGCGGCCGTTCAGATCGACGCGACGCAACTGCATCTTCATCGCGTTGTCACCATCGTGAGCGGTGTAGTAGACGACACCTGCTTTCTCGTCGACGCGCGCGATCTCTCCTGCGTCGAACTGGTTGCTGGTGAGAGTTGAGACCAACTTCCCCGTGAGATCGTACAGATAATAATTGCGGAAACCGTTACGCTCCGATTCCCAGATGAAGCGCTTGCCATCGGCGAGATACGTCATCTCCGGATTGTTCGCGACCCAGCTTGCGGGCCACGCATCACGCACCACCACTCGGCATTTTCCGCTGTCGGGACCGCATGCCGTGAACTCGAGGATGTTCTGGCGGCGGTTCGTGCGATTGAAGGTGATCTCGCGTCCGTCCGGGCTCCAGCCCACATGGTACACGTAATGGCCAACGACGGCATTATCGAACGGCTTGCCATCCCGCACGTCGATGCGAGTCGTCATCTTTTTCGCGACGTCGTACACGAACAAATCGACGATCGGATTGGGGACACCGGGTTGCGGGAAGGCCTCGACGTCGACTGTCGTGTGCAGCCCGGTCTGATTCATACCAATGTAGTAATCGGGGACCTTGCTCTCGTCGAAGCGGTAATAGGCGATCTTCGAGCCGTCCGGCGACCACCACATGGCGGTGCGCTGATCCAGCTCCTCGCCGTACACCCACGAAGCTGTGCCGTTCTTGATGCGATTGGGGACGCTCCCGTCAGTGGTGAGCGCAATCTCGCCGGCTCCGCTGGCGTCACTCAGCCACATGTTGCGGTCGCGGAAGAACGCCTTGAGCTTGCCGTCCGGGGATAGTGCAGACTCGAATTGGCGTCCCCGCTCCGGGCCACCGGCGAACCGTGCGCGCCGGGCTGCAAGGTCGGCAGCCGCATCGACGGCGCCGGAAACAGTTGCGGTGCGTTTGGCAACGTCATAGTGATACCGCTGGCCAGCAAACTCGTATTCGAATGCCTTTCCACCATCCAGCCATACCGGCCGGATGGCCGCGCTCGTGACCGAGCTGAATATCTCTTCGCTGAGTTTCTGATACCGCGCGTACTCCGGCATCGCTCTCAGGCGATCCTGCGCTTGAACGGGCGACCCGATCGATATCGCCGCGGCGGTCGCGAGACCGAGCAGGCGTGGAAGCGTAACGCGGCGGGCTAGCCAATCGATGACCATTCAGATTTTTCCATGGGTAAGTGTGCGGCGGTGCTTCCGTATCGCCGATATAATCTGCATTCTGTACGTCCGGATGACCGATTCTGTTTTGCCACCGTCGTTCCCCCGCCATTTCCACAGCCCCCTCGATGAGAATATTCATGGATCGTCGCTCACTCACCATCGCGCTGCTCCTTCCATTGATCGGCGCGCCAGTCGCCACGAGCGCACAGGCGCCCCAGGCCCGCAGCGTCGAAATATCGACCGCGGCACCAGGGCGCGATCCGAGCCAGCCGATCGACACAGCGTACACGAACAAGATTCACGAGTACACCACCGAGTCCTTCTTCCTGTCGCCGCTGGTCGACTATCTGCCGGCGTCGGCAACGGTTCCGACACCGAAAGCGGTGCTCGGTGACATTGCGGGGGCGCGCAACAACCTCCCTTATTCCAAGGACGTTTACGCCTACATGCGCATGCTCGCCAAGGCGAGTCCGCGCGTCAGAGTGTACTCGATCGGCACTACGGAAGAGGGGCGAGAGATGATCGCCGTGGCGGTCGCGTCCGAGTCGCTGCTGACCAGGCTCGACGACAACAAGGCGAAGCTCTCCAAGCTGGCCGATCCGCGGACGATCAACATGGACGACGCACAGGCCGAGCAGATCATCGGTGGAGTCACGCCGATCTATTACATCACCGGGACGATCCACTCTACCGAGTCCGGCGCGCCTACCGCGCTGATGGAGCTCGCTTACCGGCTCGCGGTCGATGAGAGCCCGTACATTCGCAACATCCGGAACAACGTCATAACGCTCATCACTCCGATCGTTGAAGTTGACGGGCGCGATCGCATGGTCGATCTATTCCGGTGGCACATGGCTCACCCGGACGACACGTATTCGAATCTGATCTACTGGGGTCATTACGTCGCTCACGACAATAATCGTGATGCGATGGGTCTCACGCTGAAGCTGTCGCAGAACGTGCTGAACACGTACATCGACTGGCGTGCGATGGTTCTGCATGACCTGCACGAGTCGGGCTCGTATCTGTACGACAATACCGTAGGAGATGGACCGTACAACGCCTGGCTGGATCCGTTGCTGACGAACGAATGGCAGATGATCGGCTGGAACAACGTGCAGGAGATGACACGCATGGGGATGCCGGGCGTGTTCGCGCACGGAAATTTCGACACATGGTCGCCGGGCTACCTCATGTTCATGGCCGCGACGCACAACGGTATAAGCCGGTTGTACGAAACCTTTGGCAACGGCGGCACGGCCGAGACACTGGAACGCACGCTTCCGCCCAGCGAGACCTCGCGCACCTGGTACCGCCAGAATCCACCACTTCCCCGTGTGATGTGGTCGCTCCGCGACAACAACAATTACGAGGAAACGGGATTGCTCGTGTCGTTGAGCTACTTCGCGAACAATCGCCATCAACTGCTCGAGAACTTCTACCAGAAGAGCAAGCGCTCGATTCTCAAGGCGCACACGGAAGGACCCGCGGCCTACATATTTTCCGCGGCCGATCCGCGCCCGGGCGCGCAGGCCCAGCTGTTGCGGATACTCCAGCTGCAGCACGTCGAGATCTCGCGCGCGACTGCGCCGTTCACCGCGCAGGTGCGAGCTCACAATACGCGCGCACGGCGCAACGGCGCTGCGGACAGCGCCGCATCGACTACGACTCCGAGCGTTACACCGACGGAAACGCGTCAGTTTCCGGCCGGAAGCTACATCGTCCGAATGGACCAGCCGTATTCACGGATTGCCGACGCGCTTCTCGATTATCAGTTCTGGAGCCCGAACGATCCGCAGAAGACCCCGTACGACGACACCGGCTGGACCTTTCCAGAGAATTTCGACGTGCGGGCGGTGCGCGTCGTCGATCCACAGGTACTGACTGTCCCGATGGAGCGCGTCACGGACACGATCAAGGCCCCTGGTGGCGTTACGGGGACTGGAACCGTGTTCGCGATCAACAACAACGGCGACAATGCGCTCACGACACTGCGTTATCGTTTGCGTGCAGCCGATTTTCAGGCTGCTGAAGAGCCATTCCAGGCGGCAGGCAGGTCGTTCGCTCGCGGCTCGTACGTGATTCGCAACGTCTCGGCGGGCGATCTCGACAGGGCGGCGCGTGAGCTCGGTGTTTCGGTGTATGCGATTCCGTCGGCGCCATCGGTTGCAATGCATCCGGCACGCGCCGCGCGTGTCGCGATCCTGCATACGTGGTCGAGCACGCAAACGGAAGGCTGGTGGCGCCAGGCATTCGATGTTGCGCACATCCCGTACAGCTACATCAGCGTTCAGGATGTCGCAAAGAATCCGAATCTGAACGCGAAGTACGACGTGATTCTCTTTCCACCCTCGGGGAACGCTCAGTCCATCGTGCAGGGAATGCCGATGTGGCGCAACCCGATGCCATGGAAGACGACGACGCTCACGCCGAACATCGGGAAGCTGGACCAGACCGACGACATCCGCCCCGGACTGGGGCTCCAGGGAGTTCAGAATCTCGAAGGCTTCGTGGCACGCGGCGGTGTGCTGGTCACTGTATCGAGCACTGCCGACTTCGCGATCCAGTACGGGCTAGCGAGCGGCGTCAGCTCGAACCAGGCAGGGCGTGGCAAAGTCGTCGGAAGTCTGCTGCGCACTCGCATAGTGGACGACGCCAGTCCACTCGTGTATGGCGTGTCGGACAGCCTCGCTGTTTACAGCGAAGACGGCGAAAGCTTCAGCGTCAGCAACACCCGCGGCGGTGGGCGCGGGAGTCGGTTCGGTGGCGGCGAGGCGGTGCGAGCAACGGGCCGCGGTACAACCGACGATCCCGACGTTCCCCAGGGTCGACCTCAACTCGCCCCGCGCAACATGGCGCCACCTCGCGTGACCGTCGAACCGTGGCAGGCGGCACCGATCACTGATGAACAACTGCGCAATCCGTTGTCGATCATCCCACCGAACCAGCGCCCGCGTGTTGCGCTGCGATTCACCGATCAGCGCAATCTGCTGGTCTCGGGCCTGCTCGATGGCGGAAGCGATGTTGCGCAACGACCGGTCGTCGTGGATGTCCCGATGCAGAAGGGACATGTAGTCCTGTTTGCGAACAACCCGATCTATCGTGGAGAGACGATTGGCGCCTATCCGCTCGTGTTCAACGCAATCCTGAATTTTGATCATCTCGACGCGGGGCGAAAGCTGGACACGAAGTAAGTCTGCGAGCGTTGGCGTGGGCGGGCATATGAGCCTGTCCACGCCAACTCGGGGCCCCGCCCTGCCAAGGGGAAAGCGCGACGGAAAGTCCGCGCGCGGGAAGCTGCCCGGCCGCGATGGGCCGATTTTTGCCAATCCAGTGTGAGCACCGCAAGCGATCAGGCGCGAGGAGACGCGCTCGGGCCGTCTTGCGATGAGTATGGCGGTACGAGGGTGCCACCGATTTCATGTCTCACACGGATTACACAATGCAAGCATCTGATGCACCATTTCGCCCTGATCCGCGCGCACTGACGAAACGTGCGTGGGTCGCGCTCCTTGTCCTTGCCGTCGCATGTGGAGGCAGCAGCGATATGACCGGGCCCGGTCCCGGAAACGGCGGTGGCGGAAATCCAGCCCCAGTGGCGTCGGTAGCAGTAAGTCCAACCACGGCGAATCTTTTGGTTGGCGTTGTTGATAGCGCAACGCTTGGCACAGTTGTGATCGCCCCGACGGTGAAAGACGCGAGCGGTACCGTACTCTCGGGGCGGACCATCACGTGGTCATCGAGTGCACCCGCCGTGGCGACGGTGAGCAGCACGGGCGCAGTCTCTGCCGTAGCGCCGGGCACTGCATCAATAATGGCTAGCAGCGGTGGTCAGAGCGGGCAAGTTTCGGTCACTGTGACTCGCCCCGTTGTCGACACTATCGCAGTTACCCCCCTTGCAAGCACCATAAAGGTCGGCGCATCCGAAACATTACTAGTCACCCTTCTGGATGCCCAGGGGCACGCTCTCAACGGTGGTCGAGCGATCGTCGAGTTCAATAACAGTCCGTCGATCATTACGGCGTCTGGTGGCACGATTACTGGCGTTGCGCCGGGCACCGGGACCATCAGTTACAAGAGCGAGAACAATACTGTGACAGTCGCGACGATCACCGTAACGCAATGATGCGTCAGGTTGTGTTCAGTTTCGACGCTGCATTCGGGAGCGGACTAGCCGTTCGGCACGATCTCTGCCTTCCCTGAGCGCATCGTCAGATATGGTCGGCGCGGTTCGAATGCACCGCGATTCGCATTTTCCAGGGACACGCGTCTGGCGCAACACTTCAGCACGGAGAAGCACATCATGAAGCAACTTTGGAGAGGAGTCAGCGCGGTAGCACTGGCTGGCGGCGCAATCCTGATAGCGGGAAGCACAGCAGGAGCGCAGGTAACGTTCACCGGCAGCACATTTGGTTGCTTCTACACGACCGCAACCGCGCCGACAAACTGCTCCGGCCTGCTGGCGAACACGGGTAATCTCACGTACACGGGCTCGACGTTCAACGTGACCAGCAACCCCGCAGATGGCCTCGTATCCATTGGAGCCGCGCCGGGTACGCCCAACGTGAACAATCTCGGATCCTTCAAGCTGGTGGACGGCAACAACAATTATACGGGTCAGAATTTCGCTCTCTTCATGAACTTCACCAACCCAACGGGCGTCGTCGGCAACAACGTGTACACGGCGATGTTAACTGGAAATCTGTCGAACGCCACGAGTGGCAACGTCTTCATAGATTTCAACAACACGGCACATGACTACACATTCGCCGACGGCACTACGCTGAGCTTCGCGGTCGATGACGCCTCCCTCAACGATCAGACAAACGGCGGGACCGGCACCACGGTAGCTGTAACGGGACACGGCTTCACGCGTGTGCCAGCTTCGACAGTACCTGAGCCGAGCTCGCTCGCGCTGATGGGCACGGGACTGATTGGTATCGTTCCTCTCATCCGTCGTCGCCGCAAGGTGTGACCCACCATCGCACTTCCACGGTGCATTGATGTGAAGAAGGCCAGCGACATATGTTGCTGGCCTTTTTCACATCCCGGCTTTCCAGGGACAGCATTGCGCGCCACCGCGCTCGACGCGCCGTAATCCGTTGGTACGCGACCGCTCACCGTGCGCGCGTCTAGCGCAGACGGACATCGAGAGGCTAATTAATGCGGCGAGCCGCCTGCCGCGCATTGCGACTCGAGCCCTTTCCAACAGCCCACTACAACCCGTCTCTCGTGAATTCCCGTCGCCAGTTCCTGATTCAGGCTCCAATTGGTATCCTCGGCGCACTCGTCGCCTGTCGTAGCGACGAACAGGCAGCAGGTGGACATCCCGCTGCCGCCACGCCGGGAGCGCCGCCGGCGTTCAACACTGCACCCCCCGTTGGACCCGAGGTGACACCGGCCACCTTCGCCGAGGCGGAGAAGTTGGTCCAGGTGCAGATGACCGACGTCAAGCGGCAGATGGCGGCGAAGAGTTGGCGCACGTCGATGGCCGCTCTGGTCGAGCGACGAGTCGGACCGCGGAAGGTACAGTTGGAGCCTACGCTCGCGCCTGCCACCGTTTGGAATCCGGACATAGGAGAGCAATCGACCGGGCCCGCTCGGGACAGGTTCGTGCGCAGCAGCGCAGATCCTGGCCCGTTGCCGGCGAGCGACGAAGACATCGCGTTCGCGCCCGTGACGCAACTGTCTCGCTGGGTGGAGACGCGCAAGCTTACCTCCGATCGGCTAACGCGTATCTATCTCGACAGACTCACGCGCTTCGATCCACAACTACGGTGCGTGATAACGTTGACGCGGGATACCGCGCTTGCCCAGGCGAAACAGGCGGACGCTGAAATAGCAGCTGGCAAGTACCGCGGACCGCTGCACGGGATTCCGTATGGCGTGAAGGATCTGCTCGATACCGCAGGGATCGCGACCACGTATGGCGCCGAGCCGTTTCGGAATCGCGTACCGAGCGCCGATTCAGCGGTTGTCGCGCGGCTGCGCAAGGCGGGCGGAGTGCTCGTGGCAAAGTTGAGCATGGGCGCGCTGGCTCTCAACGACATCTGGTTCGGCGGTCAGACGATGAACCCGTGGCTGCCGGAAGAAGGCTCCTCCGGATCGAGCGCCGGACCGGGTGCGGCGACGTCGGCTGGCCTCGTTGGCTTCTCCGTTGGAAGCGAGACCGGCGGGAGCATCATAAGTCCGAGCATGCGTTGCGGCATCACTGGATTGCGGCCGACGTACGGTCGCGTACCACGCACCGGGGCAATGACGCTCTGCTGGTCGCTCGACAAGCTTGGTCCGATGACACGAAGCGTGGAAGATGCGATGCTGGTACTCGATGCGATCACGGGCCCCGACTCGGGCGACGTAGCGAGCATGCCAAGTCATCTCGACTTCGATGCCGGCGCGTCGGTGAAGGGGCTGCGCGTGGGATACTTCCCTGCGTGGATGAAGGAAGCACCCGCGACCGACGTCGATCGCGCAACGCTGGACGCGATCGGAAAGCTCGGCATGGTGCCGACGCCGGTCACGCTTCCCGACTGGCCGTACGATTCACTGAACCTGATGTTGTTCGCCGAAGCGGCTGCCGCGTTCGAGGAGCTCACGTTGAGCAACCGCGACGACGAGCTCAAAGCGCAGGTGCCGGACGCGTGGCCGAATCAATTTCGAGAGGCGCGCTTCCTGTCCGCGGTCGATTTCGTTCAGGCAGACAGATTGCGGCGCAAGGTCGCGGCCGAGATGGCGCGAGTCATGTCGCAAGTCGATCTGTTGCTGGTTCCGTCGCTGCGCGACGAGATGCTCGTGATATCCAACAACACGGGGCACCCGTCGCTCACATTACGCACCGGCTTCGTGCACGTGTCCGAGGCACGCAGCGACTGGGCTCCCGATCCAGCACATCCGCTTCCGAAATTCTCGCCGCCGCGTCGCGTGCCGCACGGAGTCACGCTCATCGGGCGGTTGTTCGATGAAGGGACCATTGCGCGCGCGGGACTGGCGCTGGAGCGGTCGCTCGGAGTTGTGGGGGAGCGACCGCCGGGATTCTGAGCGCGTGGTAGTACGCAATAGCCGCAGGAACAGTCCGACGCAGGTTCTCCAGCCAAATCCGACCGCGCCATCGAACCGTCTCGAGCAGCTGTAAGTCAATGTGTGGACAAGGTACGAACGCGGCGAGCAGAGTGAGTGCGCTCGCTGAACCCACTAGCTGGCAACGGGTGCCTTGCCGCACGATTGGAACGGCTACCGACCGGTCAGAGCATCGGCATGCGCCGTTCAGAACGGCGCATGCCGATATGTCAGTGCACCAACGCCGACACGTACCGCTTCTGTCGATAGTGTACCACCGACGGTTGCGTTTCCACCCAATCATACCTCCGTCGGCCAACCACGCTCCGACCAAAACCAGCGTAGCGGGTCGGAAGTAATCGCTAGGTTTCAATCTATGTTGCAGCCCGGTGGGAGTCGCAGTGACTCGATGATAGCTTGCTTCTTAGCAGCAAAATCCTCGATCAAGTAGAGCGGCCCGAAGAATCCCGGATGCTCGTGCTGCCGATAAAATTCGTTCCACTGGCCGCTAATACGCTCATTCAGTTGAATACTGGGATATTGATCGGTATGGGAGCTGACCAATTGGTAACGCCCATCCGATCCTTTCCCAACCGTGAATTTTGCGTCTATTGACGGGCAGTTCTCGCGTGGGTTGTATATATGTGCACAAGCGCCATTATAGAACGTCGCACTCACAGTCATCTCCCCAGTGTTCAAATCGGTATGCGTCTGTACATCACTAGGAAGATGCGGAAATGGCGAATACACAACGGCCGAACCCACGATCCATGGCTCGCCAGATGGTACGTTGGGAACTAGGACCATCGAAGAGTTGATAAATACCTTGTACTTATGTGGATCGCCGTCGCTTAGAGATGGGTCAATATAGAGTTGTACGCGTGACGCCGTCACGGGCGCATTGCTATCAAACGATCTGTCGTCACCGGAGCCGAGAAAGAAGACGGTGGGCGATGCAATGAAGAAGTCGAAACACAAAGTTTGCGTGCTGGTTATCCCGTTGGCCGAGAGATCTCGCTCGCACGTAATATCTTGCACGGCGGCGGCGGCATTGGTTGCATCCACGGCGTCCTGCTCCTCCGCCGCTAATGCTTCCAAGGTCGCATTAAATGCATCGGCAGACCGGTTACAATTATCCCAGTATAGCTTGAGTTCGGGCGGAAGCTGGAGGAAGCTAATGCTGTAGTTCCGAGGTACCCAAGACATGTAGAGATTCGTTAAATCGACGACCACTGGTTGGGTGGGATCAGCTGGCGCCGTTATCGGAATGACCGGCATTTCGTACATGTGACTAACTGTGTCAACAGGGTACGATAGTGGGTCAGACCACCACGCGTTCGGACTGTTTGGCTTAAGGAGCGTCGACCGCACGGACATGCCAGCCATGATAGTTGAAGTTGCTGCAACGCGCGGAACTAGCCCAGCTGCCGACATCAGCACGTCGCGCGACGTAACAATCGTAGGAGGAGTGTTTGATGCCCCCTGAGCGGAAGCGGATGCAATGACGTGCCAGAAGGCATCGTCGGTCCATTCCTGAATTACACGGCCTACGCTAAGCGCCGTGCGCGCGGTACCAACAGAAGTGGGAACCAAACAGCTCATGTTTACCGATTGGTTTCGCGTGCCGCGCTGCCTAGTAACCGCGTAGTTAAAGACCTGCAGATGCGGCCCACCACCGGGACGGACTCGAACAGAGTCGATGAGCGGAAGCGATCGTCCGAACTCCTTCCGCGCGATCATACCGACCACTTTCCGTCCGCTTGCTTCAATGTATGAAAATGCGCAGCCGGTGGTCGCGACTTGCGGACTGAGGCGAACAAATGACGCTGTAGGGTTCGTAGCTGTCTGCAACAACGGCGCTGCTATTCTTGACACATCACTACACCCGGCGAGCATGAAGACGGCGGAAACTGAAGCGAAAAAGGAAATTCGCTTGACGCATTCGAAAGGTGGCGACCGCATTGAGCCCACTCCGTGTTAGTAGGTAGTTAGTGGTCTCGACGTCAAGCGCGCGTTTGATTCCCCCGGGTTGAAGTAGATCGTGCCTTTGGGTTCTCCCTATCGAACTATGGCGCACTGCTTGGCGAGCTCATTATCGGTATCGATAGGACTTCCGAACATGACGTGTTCGACTACGCCAATTCCGTATCGTGAACAAGTGGCGAGAATGCCTGACGGACCGACGTAAAAGCTGATGTACGCTGGAGTATTCGGAACATTTAGCAATACGCGTGGTAGCCAACATGCCGAAGTTGGACCACTAAGCAGTCGGGTCGTATTGGTGCCACTGTTACACTCCGCCCGAACAGGCAATGGAGCCCGGTCGCCAACCACACGTATGAACGTCGCGGTGTAGCCCCAAGGTTCAGGGGGTTGGACCCGTAGGATTCCACTGGCAGGGAGCTGATAGACGAGAGTGTCTCCCCGGAGAACCCCCAGACTGCCAGTGGCCTGGCCGTAGATTACAAGACCGACGCCCAAAAACTCCCGCGACATTTCGATCAGTTCTGCGGTGACGCCGCTGTCTCGCGCGGCCGGGAGTAGCGATTGGACGCTTATCGCTGCCGGTGTCGGCGTAGTAGTGGGATGTGGCGCGCAACCGCCGACCGCTAGGAAGACGATCGACCACCATTTGCTTCCAGCGACGCTCGGCGCAGGATTCGCCAGCCTACGGTCGGTTGGCATAACCGATTTCGCTTGAATCGCCGTCGCCGTGGTGCATGAGCCTCTCACTGCGTGAGGGTCGCAACGTGTTGCTCGTCAGGCAGAATGTAGCGCCTCAAGCGTGCATGGCTAGTAGGCGTCATCCGTACTCGATGGTCGCTGGTTCCTGACCCTCGCGCAATCTCGCCAAGTTGTGAGCCCTGCACCGTCGTAAGTTGATCGCTCGGAGGTGCTGGCTGATACCGGCAGCCTCATCTCGTCGGGTATAACTCGCGCTTGAAGTACCGTAATTCGGTAGATTGAAAGCAGGAGCTCGGATTGGAGATGCGAATGGCGGACCGATCGAACACAGGCAAGAATGTTGCAATTCGTCGTGGGGCGAGCCCCGTCGCGCTACGCCCCTCGAAACGCAGACCTGCTTGGCGCGTTGCGAGGCGAGGCGCCGCGTGCGGCGCGCTATGCGGCGCGATCTCAGGTCTCCTCGCGCCTGTAACCCTCGGTATAGCGGGCTTCACACTCATAGCTCTTCCACCAGTGGCGCTTCGATGCGCGCCGGGTCTATGCCTCGCGACAGTCGGCGCGCTGGAGTGGGCGCTCGCTGGATTCGCCGTTGGATTTTTCATTGCCGCTCTACGCGCCAGCCGGCACGTTAACCCTTAGAGAAATGCGCAATCGACTCGTGCCACGCGGCGTGAGCAAAAAGACAAAAGGTGTTGCACCTGAAAACTGATTTACTGATTTGCCGGAAAGCTGACTGCCGTTTCGCGACCGTACTGGCGCCAGCGACACAGGCCTGCAGCTTGCTGCACGGCCTGTGTCGCTGATCTCCGTTCCCGTTAGCGGGTCGAGCGTGCCCCCGGGCTGGCGCACACGTGGGCGCCGGAGTGAAGCACCACCGCAGAGGAATGGGATGACGACCGCTTGGCGAACGCAGTTCAGGCTCGGAGCCCCGGCTTCCAAGAGGTCCATGAACTAACCCGCGCACGGGCCGTCGGACCAAGGAACGTGATCGGCCTGCCTTGGGAGCCGGCGAACGGGGAGTGGGCGGACCCGAAGGTCGGGGCGTCCGCTCGCGCACTCGTGATTTCCGATTTCACGCTCTCCCCGTACGCAGAGCAGGCGGATTGCGGCGCTTGGGCGCTGATGCTGACCCGCCCCGACAATCACGCGGGTCTCCAATGGGACGTCGAGGTTGCGGCCGAGCACGTGACGTCGGCCGGGACGCAGGTGACAATCACTGTATCGCGACGCGCGTTCGAAGGGCGGGCGCCGCGATTCGAGGACGTTTCAGTCGTTGCGCCTCGACTCTGCGAAGTGCTCCTGCACGGGTGCAGCTCTCCGAATGTTCCGCGCCTGCCGCAGCACATCGCCCAGCCAGCCGACGTCGCCGCGCTCCTGGATGCGATCGTCAGCACGGGCGGTCCGTCCAGATCATCGTCGTGTCGGAGGGTAACCACGCGCGCACCTCTCGTCGCACCGCTGGGCTCGCCAAGAGTCTCGTTGGTACGGCCGTCGTTGTCCATCTGACGAACGAGGGATCGCTCACGCTCACCGAGTCGTTTGAGGCGTGCGACTCTCGACGGTCGATGCGAGTCGGTGCGGAGTCTACAACGGCGCGGTCCGCGTTTACTCGCCCGGCTGCGACTTCACGACACAGAGTCCCTTCTCCCATCCGCTCTACATGCCGGAGGCGGTGGACACGCCGGAGTTTACAGCGACGCCCGAATCTTGCGCGCATGCCCTGAGCGTGCTCGCGGCGCCCCGTCCGTACCGGGGCTCCCCGTCCTTAGGATCGAGCAGCTCCGGGCGCAGATCGACGAGTCAGCTGACGCGCACCTCGCGCTCGAATGGGCACCGGAGGGACTGTTGGCGTTTCGGTCGGATTCACTGTCAGCGATGCTGAAGGCAAGCGAGTTTTCCGGCAAATCAGTAAATCAGTTTTCAGGTGCAACACGCGCAGGCTCAGGGCGGTCCAGTCCGAAACTAGGCCATTTCGGAATAACGACCCCGCCATCCGATGCTTCGACCGTCTCGTTCAGGAGCGGCTGTGGCGAAAGGACGGCGGACCGGCTCCCGGGCTGATGCATGGTACAACGAACGAGACCACCTAAACGCTTGGGATCGGCTTATCGGGCGACGCGTCGCCTCGCTACGCTTGCACCGGAAGGCGGATAGCGCTCGGACGTACACCGGGCCTCGCCGCGACGTATGGGTTGGCACGCAGAGAATTTCAGTCAGGAGTCACTCAGTACCCGCCTCGGGAGGACGCAGAGCTGGTGCTCCAAGATCGAACGGGGCGAGCGGTCGCTGACTGTCGGTGACGCGTACCTGCTTGCTGCCCTCCTCGACGTGGGCGCTCACGCACTCGTGGGACCGCCTAACGAGGAGGAGCAGGCGCAGCTCGACAGAGATCTCGAGGATCTCAGCCGCACTAGCCAGGTCCGCCTCCACTAACACGAGGGGTGCACCGTCACTATGTGGAATGCTTATTCCAATTTGGAATATGCCATTCCGGAATGAAAACTCCGCCTGTCTCGCATCGGAGCGGTCTTGGCGGAGAACAGAGCGAACGAACGGGCCGCCCTCGAATGGCTCGCAACAAAAGATCATCAGCGCGCCTGGGACCGACTTGTCGGCCGTCGCATACGCGCGGTGCGCGACGAGGCGCAGCGCAAGGAACAGGTTGCGCGGCAGGCTACCGCCCCAACGCGTCGAACCCCGGACCCGATGTGGCTACGGGCGTCGACAGCGTCGAGCCAAGAGGCTCGCACGATGCGTCGCACGCACGCAGAGTTGGCTTTCGAAGCTCGAGCGTGGGGAGCGCTCCATTACCGTAGGAGATGCATACCTCTTTGCCGCACACTTCAACGTCAATCCGCTGTGTATAGTCGGGCCACCAACCCAAGATGAACAACAGCGTCTGGATCTAGACGTCGCAGACATCCGGAGGGCACGTGAGAAGGCAGGCGTGATCGCGCAGAAGGTCGTCGAGCGGCAGTCCGAGTCTAGGACCAATCGTCGGCGTGCGAGCAAGCTGAATAACGCGGAGAAGCGTAAGCCGCAACGCTAAGGCGTGCGTCGTTCGTCTGGGCGGAGCGGCCAAGCGAGCTCACTGGCTCAAGGTCGCGCTTGATAACGTAGCCCGCCAGTGGTATTACAGAGGCGTGCACGCGCACGAACTCACTCTGGCGAGCGGCGGACGATTGAATCACCTCACCTACGCATTCGGGGAATGACGCGTGTGGTCTGACAATGAAGCGGTTGTTGATCTCCTGAATGTGAAGCACCTAGTCGGGGCGGTGCTTCGCGTCGTGAAGGATGATCGTCTTGATCCCGTCACCGTCGGCGTTTACGGCGACTGGGGGAGCGGCAAGTCGAGCGTCATCCAGTTGCTGCTGCAAGAAATCGCGACCGAGCCTGACCTTCTCGCCGTGTACTTCAACGGCTGGCGTTTTGAAGGCTACGAGGACACGAAGGCAGCCCTAGCATCGACGATACTGGAACAGATCCAGGGCGAGGCGGAGAAGCCTTCAGGCAAGCTCAAGCAGGTAAAGGATGCCGTCTTGAGTGCCGTGACCAGTGCGTGGAGTCGCGTCGACAAGCTTCGGCTCGGGAAACAGGCGCTGGCAGTAACCGCGAATGCAGGCATTGCTGTAGGGACGCTCGCGCTCGGCGCTCCGGGGCCAGTAACCGCGGCGGCGTTGACGGCGGTGCTTCTCCATTCCCTCAGTCAGTCGGGGAAGAACATTGACGGGGATGCGTTGGCGAAGCTGATCAAGGAGCGCGAGGATGCAGAGGCCCACGAGCAGCGCAACATGCACGAGTTGGTGCGTGATTTCCGCAAAGAGTTCGGTGGGCTCATTGGGCAGCTCGGCGTGAAGCGACTGGTTGTGATAGTCGACGACCTAGACCGCTGCCTGCCGCAAACCGTCTTGGAAACGCTTGAGGCGATTCGACTCTTTTTGGCTGTGCCGAAGACCGCGTTCGTGATTGCGGCTGACGAAGCTTTGATCCGCGAGGCGGTCGCGTACCGGTACCCGGAAGCAGCCCCCACGGCGAGTGCTGACGAACGCCCGCGCGCGGCGGTCGGAACTCGGTATCTCGAGAAGCTCATTCAGGTGCCCGTTCGCGTCCCTCCGCTCTCCCGAAGTGATTTGCAGGGGTACCTCAACCTGCTGTTTGCCGAGGAACGGACGAAGGACGCGGCGGTCTTCGCGGCGCTCTGTGATCGGGTACGTAAGGCCGCTTCGTACGACGCAATTTCGTTCCACGCGGGCAACGCAGAGGAACTTCTCGGCGAGGTGGTCAGCGACGAGTTGAAGACTGACTTCCTACTTGCCGAACAGATCGCGCCGGTTCTCGCGCTCTGCGCGGAGGGAAACCCTCGGCAGACGAAACGGTTCCTCAACGCCTTGGTGCTTCGCTTGGACATGGCAACGGATCGCGGGGTCGAGCTCGACCGACCAGCCGCGGCGAAGTTGCTCCTCCTCGAGTATTTCATGCCAACGCTTTTCCGCGCCCTCGCGCTCGACGTTGCAGCGAATGAAGGACGTTCCGTAGCGCTCGCTGCGCTCGAACACAAGGAGCGTGCGGAAGGAGCCGACGCGAACGACTCAGTCGACACACAGGATTCGGCAGCAGTCGCTTCGAGCACCTTCACCGCCCAAGCGGCTGCCATGCGCGCCACGGACCGGTTCCTCACATGGGTGCATGCCGATCCGCCGCTTGGCGATAGGGATCTTCGACCGTACGTCTACTTCGCTAATGAGCGGTACGCACTCCCTGTCGGTTTAGCGCAGCGACTAAGTGTCGCCGGTTCGCGTGCGCTCGCGCAACTCCTGGGGGAGTCAGAGGCGGAGCAGGCCGCCGCAGCCGGCATAACAGCGAGTCTGCCCATTGCCGAGGTCACCGCCATCCTAGGCGAACTCACTGCACGCGCGCGGTCGAGCGGCGTCGACTTGCAGACGCGTACCTCACCGCTCCACGCTATGGTCGAGGTGGCGAAACAGCGCCCGGACGTCGCGCCGGACGTGATCGCAGCCATCCTAGGCATGCCATATGAGGTTCTTCCTCCAGGAGCCGCGCTGTTGGTCGCGTCGCTCGCGACATTGGGCAACGTGCACGAATCTGCGCTTCGCGCGCTGCGAACGCTCCGAGAGCAGACCAAGAACGCTGGGCTCAAGGCCGCCGCGCAGTCGCGACTCACGCAGCTGGAAGGTCAGACCGCGAAGCCCGCGCGCAGGTAAAGCTTGGGAACCTCCACTTCTAATCCGGGCCCCGGTGGGCCTCCCCCCCTCCTTCCCCCGTGGGCACCCGCCGCCGAAGATGGCGACGACGGCGTTGGTCCAGATGACAACGAGACCGGCGGCGAAAGCGCTGCTGCGCCGGACGGCGCCGTTGGAGCTGAGCGTCCGCCTGTGCCAGACGTTTCACCAGGCGACCCTCCGAGCTGGCGAGCGGTGCGCCTGCTGATTGGCGGGGTTGGCTCCGGCCGGGTCGGCGGGCCCCGCGGCCGGGACAATGTTCGTAGAAGTGTACGAAACGCGGTTGGCGCGATGGGTGGTAGTCACCGCGCGGCACAGGCATCTCCCGCAGGACAGAAGACGGCGGCCGGGCTCGCCGGCTTCCTTTCTGGCGTTGCGACCCGCGGCATTGTCGACGCAGCGCGTGTGCTCGGCATCGGTGAGTTTCTAGACCGCAGCGCGGATGTTTTTCTACTCCATCTGGCCGATGCGTTGGCGCCTGCGGGAGCGCTGACGGAGGATTCCGTCGCAAGGGACGCCATGGACGACACGCTGCAGGAGCTATTCGACCGACTGGACATCGCCAATGAAGGCGCCCAAGCACTTGAGCACCTGACCCCTTCCATGATGGCCGATGCGCTCGTCCGCTATGTCATCAACTACATCTACACGCGTGTCATTAATGCGCTCACGGCGCACATTCACGCCAAGGCGGGAGTGGTGGGCCGCATGCGGGATATCGAGCGCACGGCGCGCCACTACATCGAGGACGCGGTCCGCCTTGACATCGACACAACTGCGTTCTTCGGGCCGGACGGGGCAGCATTTGCCGCGCAGTGGGATGCTGGCGTAGGACAGCGGGTAATCAACCGCCTCTTCGAGGAGTCTTACGGTGTCGTTCAGGCAGGGCTGCAACATGGTGATCGGAGGGAAGAATGACCCCGCAGACGGCTCCGACATATCACGTCGTCCTCCGCGCGGGCGTCGGGGACAATTTCTCGGTCGACGCGTTTGGCGCCGCGAGGCTAGTGGGCCTTCGGATGGACGGTGCGCCTGGCGACGACAGTTGGTGCGTGAATGAAGCCGTCTGGGAGCCACTTCGACAGGCAGGCATCGCTCCCAGCCAGGAGGCCGTTGACTTTTTCCGTTTCGCCGTCACAGCGTACTCTGCTGATCTGCTAGTCCCGCACCGCACAGCGTTCGACCGCTGGTCGCGACACATCGTGCTATATCTGCCGGTCGCAGACCGGCGCCGGTGGGAAGGGGCTTCCGCAGCACTGGGTGAGCTGCTCGACTTTCTCTCCGGCGACCGTTGGGAGTTGAAATTCCGCGAGCGGTGTGTCTCGCCGCCGCCGAGGCGGCGCCGCATGCAGAATCGCCCGACGCCGATCACGGCGGATACCGTAAGTCTCCTCTCCGGTGGCCTCGACTCTGCCATTGGCGGTGCTGACCTCTTAGCGGATGGCCACGCTGTGGCGTTTGTAAGCCATAACGCGAAGAGCGGCGGCGCGACCTTTTCCAGCCCGTCGCAGCAGTCAGTGCTTGCGGTGCTCCGACGCCACTTCGCCTCTGAACGTGTGCATCCATTCCGGTTCCGCCTCAACCCTCCGGCCGCGGTCAGCGGCGAAACAGAGAGCGTCACGACGACACGGAGCCGCTCGATCATCTTTTTCGCGCTTGGCCTGCTCGTAGCGAGTGCGCTCGATGCAGCACACGGCGGCACGCCGGTGCCACTCGTCGTGCCGGAGAACGGACTTATCTCGCTGAACGTGCCGCTCACGAAGGCACGCCTCGGGAGTTGGAGCACGCGAACAACGCATCCACACACGTTGGCAATGCTGCGCGAGGCAATGCGGATGCTGGGCCTGAGCACCCCGATCTTAACGCCGTATGCGACGACCACGAAGGGAGAGATGTTAGTCGCGTGGGCCCAGCGCGACCGGGGCATTGCGGAGGAGCTCGTTGCCGCAAGCAACTCCTGCGCGCACCCAAACCAAAGCAGATTCTTGTCCAGTGAACAGCGGCAGCCGCACTGCGGCACGTGTGTGCCGTGCATCATCAGGCGCGCCTCGACGCAGCGCGCTGGCGTCGACGACGGCCGCTACAGCTTCGACCTGCCGTCCGCACTGCCAAACCTCAAGCCGCGCCGGGCAGCCGATGCGCTAGCGTTCGTGTACGCGCTTGAGACCAGGCGACGACCGGCTGGACCTTTCGACATCAACTTGAGCGGCCCCCTCCACGTAGACACGGATGACGATCTACAGGCATTGCTGCGGGTCTATGACGCTGGGATGGATGAGGTCGCTCACCTGCTCGGGGTGCGGATCCAGTAAACTGCAGCATGCCCTCTACCGTTCCTCGTCACCGAGCGTCAGTCTCCGCTCTCGTCGACACGCACTGCCACGTCGATCTCTACCCGGACCCGAGTGCGCTCGTTACGGCAATCGAGCGGCAGCGCGTTTTCACGATAGCTGTCACGAACACTCCCTCGGTGTTCGCGAGGCTATGTCAGATTGTGGGTGCTGCACGGTACGTGCGCCCGGCACTGGGGCTCCACCCAGAGCTCGCGGCCGAACGGCACAGGGAACTGACGCTGTTCGATGCGCTACTGCCGCAAACACGGTACGTCGGCGAGGTGGGGCTGGACTACCAGACGATGGTCGAAGCTGAACGCTCCACACAGCGTCGCGTGCTCGCAACGATCATCGAACGGTGCGACAACGCGGGTGGGAAGGTCGTGACCGTGCATAGCCGCCGCGCCGCAGATGACGTCGTGGACGCCTTCGGACCACAGTTCCGGGGCACCTATATTCTGCACTGGTATTCGGGGAGCGTGCGCGCGCTCCGCCGCGCGCTAAACCATGGAGCCTACATCTCCGTAAACCCCGCGATGGCGCGTTCGGAGCGCGGCCGATCCTTGATCGGCGAAGTGCCACGCGAGCGTGTGCTCACCGAGACGGACGGCCCATTTGTAACTGTGCACACTGGACCGGCGGTCCCAGCTGACGTGCGCGGCGTGATAAGTGAGCTCGGGCGCCTCTGGGGCACGGACCCCGACGAGGCAGCCGAGATGGTCTACCGCAACTTTTCGTCGCTGGCGAACGTGCCAGTGTAGGTCGCATCGGCCGGCGGCAGCGTAGAAGCGGTCCGAAGCCCACGTCGTACTCGCGGATCCGAATTACACGGTGCGACTCCAACCCGTCCGAACGCATGCCGTCCCGAGTACATCGTTGTGAAGGGCGTGTGAAACGTCTCGGCGACGCATCGGTGATGACCGAATCAGCAGCCCCGGGCGGCGCCCGTCGCGGACGCCGATCATCCATTGCGTCGTTCGTCCGAGACAGCGCCCGCTAATCCGTTGCGCTGTACTGTCGCAAACGCTAAGTCGATTTTCTTGCAAGCTGGAAAATCGGTCACAAGGCCACAGACACCCGGCAACTCAAGTCTGCTGTCGCGATACTGTGGCGAAACGGCAAGTGAGTTTTCCGGCAAACTGGAAAATCGGCATTCCGCCCAGACAGGCAGAGGCGACCGCCACGTGACCCGCGCCGCCCGAGGCGGCGATAGGCGAAACGAGCGGACCGATACGGCGATGGCCCCGCAGTGCACTGCGGGG